>NZ_JBNGGC010000015.1:0-204608 GCF_049974565.1 Streptomyces sp. WG5
TTCTCAAGGAACGGACGCTTCCTTTGTACTCACCCGAGAGACTCTCTCAGGCTTTCCTCCGGGCGCTTCCCTTCGGTTTTGCGTTTCCGACTCTATCAGATCCTTTTCCGATCCGATTTCCTCGGCGCTTTCCAGGTTCCCGCTTTCGCGTTTCCCTTTCCGGCGGTTCCGACTTTATCAGAAGTTCCGGGCCGGTCTGACCGGCCGTTCATTTCCGATTCATCGGGAGAGTGCTTCGTCGAATGCATTGATTCGGCAGGAAGCAGATAGACACTCACCGTCGCCCTCTGGGGTGACCCCATCTCCAGGCAACTGTTTGAATCTACCTCCCCGCTCGCACCGTGTCAACGGCTCTTGCGGGAACGAAGAGGACACTAGCAGCTCACCGGGGATGGATGCACATCAGGCGGCCGTCGGCACGGTGGCGCTGCGCTCGGCCGCCTCGACGTCACCCGTGTCACCGGCGCGCACCGCGCGACCGCCCAGGACGTAGACGTAGGCGAGGAAAGCCAGCTCTGCGACGATTCCGATGGTGATGCGTGCCCAGGTGGGCAGGCCGGACGGGGTGACGAAGCCTTCGATGGCGCCGGACAGGAACAGGACCAGGGCGAGACCGATCGCCATGCCGAGGGCGGCCCGGCCCTCCTCGGCCAGGGCGACGCGCCGGGTGCGCGGGCCCGGGTCGACGAGGGTCCAGCCGAGACGCAGGCCGGTGCCCGCGGCCACGAAGACCGCGGTCAGTTCGAGCAGGCCGTGGGGCAGGACGAGGCCGAGGAACGTGTCGAGGCGGCCGGCCGAGGACATCAGGCCGAAGCCGACGCCGAGGTTGAGCATGTTCTGGAACAGGATCCAGATGACGGGCAGGCCCAGGAAGACGCCCAGGATTAGGCAGAGCGCGGCGGCCCAGGCGTTGTTCGTCCAGACCTGTGCGGCGAAGGAGGCCGCGGGGTGGCTCGAGTAGTACGTCTCGTACTGGCCGCCGGGGCGGGTCATCTCCCGCAGTTCGCTGGGCGCCGCGATGGTGGACTGCACCTCCGGGTGGGTGCCGATCCACCAGCCGAGGAGCGCTGCGACAGCGGTCGACAGAAGTGCCGTGGGGACCCACCAGTGGCGTGCCCGGTAGACGGCAGCGGGGAACTGCTGGGTCAGGAAGCGGGTGACGTCGCGCCAGGAAGCTCGGCGGGTCCCGGTGACCGCACTGCGCGCGCGTGCCACCAGTTGGCTGAGCCGTCCGGTCAGCTGCGGGTCGGGTGCGCTGGACTGGATCAGGGAGAGGTGGGTGGCCGTGCGCTGGTAGAGGGCGACGAGCTCGTCGGTCTCGGCGCCGGTCAGCCGGCGCCGGCGCCGGAGCAGGGCGTCGAGGCGGTCCCACTCCGCCCGGTGGGCGGAGACGAAGACGTCGAGGTCCATCGGTGTGCCTGCTCCTCGGCTATCGTCGGCGGCTCGTCGTGGATCAGCTTGTCGTACCGCGGCGCGGCGTGTCCTCAGCTTGGCAGACTGGCGGGGACGGGGGCAGTCAGGGGAAGGGCGGCAGGCGTGAGTGAGCTGGTGACGGGCGAGGCGGTGGCGCTGGAGTTGCGCCCCGCGAGGCTGCCCAGCAGAGGGTTGGCCGTCCTGCTCGACCTGGTGGTGGCCGTGACCGTCTATGTGGCGGTGACCATCGTTCTGGTGGCCTCCACCGCCTCCTTGGACATGGCGGCGCAGACAGCGATATCGATCGCGGCTTTCGTCCTGGTGCTCGTGGGCGGGCCGATCGCGGTGGAGACGCTCAGCCACGGGCGGTCGCTCGGGAAGATGGCGTGCGGGCTGCGGGTGGTGCGGGACGACGGCGGGCCGATCCGGTTCCGGCACTCGCTGGTGCGGGGTCTGATCGGGGTGATCGAGATCCTCATGACGTTCGGTGTCGTCGCCTGTATCGCCTCGCTCGTGTCGGCGCGGGGGCGGCGGCTCGGTGACGTGTTCGCGGGGACCCTGGTCGTGCGGGAGCGGGTGCCGGTCTCACCGGCGGGCTTCCTGCCGCCGCCTCCGCCCTGGCTGGCGGGACGGTTCTCGGGGCTTGATCTGTCCGCCGTACCCGATGATCTGTGGCTTGCCGTCCGCCAGTACCTGGCCCGGATGGGGCAGCTCGATCCCCGGGTCGGCTGGGCCATGGCGGAACGGCTCGCCTCCGATGTGGCGGCTCGTACGGGCGCCCCGGTGCCGCAGGAGGTTCCGCCGGCGGCCTACCTGGCGGCGGTGCTGCAGGAACGGCAGGCCCGGGAGGCCCGGCGGGCGTTCGGAGGCGGGTTCGCGGGTGGGGGGCCCGCGGTGACGGCGCCGATGGCTCCTCCGCCCTCGGCTTCTCCGGTGGCACCGCCCGCGCTGCCGTGGGCGGTGCCACCCGCGGTGCCGCAGAACGCGCCTTCGCCAGGAGCCCGGCCCGAGGAGCCGCGGGACACCGCGTCGGGAGCCCGTCCCGGCACCGGGTTCGTACCGCCGGCGTAGACGGGCGTTCCCGCGACCTCGCTCACGGGAACACGGACGGTGGTGACTCCAGATCCTCCAGCTCGATGCCGGGGGCCGCGAGTACGACGTCGCCGGCGATGTGCACGGAGTACCGCTCGCCCGTGTCCAGGGCTGTGACCTGGTATTCGTCCACGGTGAGGGGGCCGTTGTCAGTGGCGTGTGCTTCTCTGTCGAGCAGGGCCCAGGACTGGTCCAAGGTGCGGGGGGCGAGGACCGGGTCGGTGAGGGCGACGAGGCGTACACGGGTGGCCGGTCCGGAGGGGGTGAGGCGCAGGAGACGGGTGACGGCGACGAGGAAGGCCGGGGAGGTGCCGGTGAAGGCGTGGGCACGCGCATTGCCTTCGGTGGCGTGGACTCCGGTGGGGTCGGTACGGACCCAGGTGACGCCGTCGATGGCCGCGCCCCGTACCTGCCAGCTCGCGGCGTGGAGTTCGAGGCGAATGGGGCGGCCGAGTTCGTCGAGGGCGAGGTCGACGGAGCCCTGGTGGTCTCCGGTGGGTGTGGTCAGCCGGGAGACGTAGCGCCAGCCGGAGGGGCCGGGGGCGCACTGGAAGTGTTCTTCTGCGAGGAGGGTGTGGTCGTGCGGATCGTGGAGCGAATATCGGCCGCGGGGCATGGGGGTCCTGGGTGGTGACGGGCTGCTGGTCCGGCCGCTGAGGCGCCAACGGGGCAGGCCCCCGCCACGGGGGTGCGGGGGCCTGTCTCGGAGGAGCCGGCAGCCGGCCGAGGAGAACGTCTGCACGGACGCTCCCCCGCCGGCTGGGACGCGGGCCTGCTCAGTAGCGGTAGTGGTCCGCCTTGTACGGGCCCTCGACCTTGACGCCGATGTAGTCGGCCTGCTCCTGGCGGAGCGTGGTCAGCTTGACGCCGAGGGCGTCGAGGTGGAGGCGGGCGACCTTCTCGTCGAGGTGCTTGGGCAGCACGTAGACGTCGGTCGGGTACTCGTCGGGCTTGGTGAACAGCTCGATCTGGGCCAGGGTCTGGTCCGCGAAGGAGTTGGACATCACGAACGACGGGTGACCGGTCGCGTTGCCCAGGTTCAGCAGGCGGCCCTCGGACAGCACGATGAGGACCTTGCCGTCGGGGAAGGTCCAGGTGTGGACCTGGGGCTTGACCTCGTCCTTGACGATGCCGGGGATCTTCGCGAGGCCGGCCATGTCGATCTCGTTGTCGAAGTGGCCGATGTTGCCGATGATCGCCTGGTGCTTCATCTTGGCCATGTCCGAGGCCATGATGATGTCCTTGTTGCCGGTCGTGGTGACGAAGATGTCGGCCTTGTCGACGACCTCGTCCAGCGTCGTGACCTGGTAGCCGTCCATCGCCGCCTGCAGCGCGCAGATCGGGTCGATCTCGGTGACGATCACGCGGGCGCCCTGGCCGCGCAGGGACTCCGCGCAGCCCTTGCCCACGTCGCCGTAGCCGCAGACGACCGCGGTCTTGCCTCCGATGAGGACGTCCGTGGCGCGGTTGATGCCGTCGATCAGGGAGTGGCGGCAGCCGTACTTGTTGTCGAACTTCGACTTCGTCACCGCGTCGTTCACGTTGATCGCCGGGAACAGCAGGGTGCCGTCGCGGTGCATCTCGTACAGGCGGTGGACGCCCGTCGTGGTCTCCTCGGTCACGCCGCGGATCTCGGACGCCAGCTGGGTCCACTTCTGCGGGCTCTCGCTCACCGTGCGGGTGAGGAGTTCCAGGATGACGCGGTGCTCGTCGGACTCGGCGGTGTCGACCGAGGGGACCTTGCCGTCCTTCTCGTACTCGACGCCCTTGTGGACGAGGAGGGTGGCGTCACCGCCGTCGTCGAGGATCATGTTCGGGCCGCCGGTGGCGGTGTTCGGCCAGGTCAGGGCCTGCTCCGTGCACCACCAGTACTCCTCGAGGGTCTCGCCCTTCCAGGCGAAGACCGGGACGCCCTGCGGGTCGTCGGGCGTGCCGTTCGGGCCGACGGCGATGGCGGCGGCCGCGTGGTCCTGGGTGGAGAAGATGTTGCAGGAGGCCCAGCGGACCTCGGCGCCCAGGGCGACGAGGGTCTCGATGAGCACGGCGGTCTGCACGGTCATGTGCAGGGAGCCGGTGACGCGGGCGCCGGCGAGGGGCTGGGCCTCGGCGTACTCCCTGCGGATCGCCATGAGGCCGGGCATCTCGTGCTCGGCGAGGGTGATCTCCTTGCGGCCGAACGCGGCCAGGGAGAGGTCGGCGACCTTGAAGTCCTGCCGGTTGTCGACAGTCGTCATTACGGGCTGCTCCTCGGGTTGGGTCGAGGTGGGTACGGCTGACCTGCGCGGCGGCGGACACAGGGGTGCCCCGAAGAGGACACAGGCATGCCCGCGTGCGCGCAGCGCAGTCCGTCGGAGGCCCTCTCTCCCTCGGCCGGTCCGTCCTGGACCGCCCGACCGCCATCAGCAGCGACGTCTGGCTCCGTCCCAAGCTACACCGCGGGTGCCCGCCGCCCCCAGTCCGCCTCCGAACACTTCCGGACGTTCACGAGGCGTGACGGGTTCCGCCGGGACCGGGGACCGGCGGGGCCCGCCGAGTGGATCGGCGGGCCCCGTGGGGTGCGGGTGGTGCGGACGTCAGTGGGCGGCGGGCGGTGTGGCCGGGCCGCCGGGGCTCGCCTCGCGGTCCGGGCCCTTGGTCGCCTCGGACTCGCTGTAGATGTCCGGTTCCAGGTAGATGACGCGGGCGATGGGGACGGCCTCGCGGATACGGGCCTCGGCGGCGTCGATCGCGGAGGCGATCTCGGTGGCCGTGCCGTCGTGGCGGACGGCGATCTTGGCGGCGACCAGCAGCTCCTCGGGGCCCAGGTGGAGCGTGCGCATGTGGATGACGCCGGTGACCGTGTCACCGGCGACGATCGCGGACTCGATCCGCTGGACCGCCTCGACGCCCGCGGCCTCGCCGAGCAGCAGGGACTTGGTCTCGACGGCCAGGACCAGTGCGATCAGGATGAGCAGCACGCCGATGCACAGGGTGCCGACGCCGTCCCAGACTCCGTCGCCGGTGAGCAGGGCCATGCCGACACCGGCGAGGGCGAGGATCAGGCCGACGAGGGCGCCGAGGTCCTCGAGGAGGACGACGGGCAGTTCGGGGGCCTTGGCGTGGCGGACGAACTCCTTCCAGGACTTCTTCCCGCGCAGCGCGTTGGACTCCTTGATGGCGGTCCGGAAGGAGAAGGTCTCGGCGATGATCGCGAAGACCAGGACGCCCACCGGCCAGTACCAGTGCTCGATGTCGTGCGGGTGCTTGATCTTCTCGTAGCCCTCGTAGAGGGCGAACATGCCGCCGACCGAGAAGAGCACGATGGAGACGAGGAAGGCGTAGATGTAGCGCTCGCGGCCGTAGCCGAACGGGTGCTGGGGGGTGGCCTCGCGCTGGGCTCGCTTGCCGCCGAGGAGCAGCAGTCCCTGGTTGCCGGAGTCGGCGAGGGAGTGTACGGATTCCGCGAGCATCGATGAGGATCCGCTGAAGACGAACGCCACGAATTTCGCTACCGCGATCGAGAGGTTGGCGAGCAGTGCCGCCACGATCGCCTTGGTTCCGCCTGACGCGCTCATGTGTCGCGTTGTCCCTTCGCCTTCGGCTGCGTCCGTACGCCGGTGGGGCTCGGCCTGTCGTCGGCTCCGCCCCTCCTTCGCGGTGCGTCATTGTTGCAGCCCGTGCGGGCCTCGATGTGCCGGATGCCCAGTCGTACGCCCGTCAGGCCTCTTTCAGGGGCGTGTCCGTGTCCGTCCGTGTCACACACGTACGGTGGCGCGGAAGAGCGTGCCGGACCCGGATACTCCGGCCTTTTCCCCGGCGGGGACGAAGACGGAACGGCCGGGGCCCAGTTCGTGTTCGCCCACCCGCACCGTGCCGGCCGTGCAGAGCAGGATCTGCGGGGTGGGCCGGGTGAGTTCGTGGCTGCCGCCGCCCTCGGGGAGGACGTACCGGGAGAGCCGGAACTCGTCGATGGGAGTGTCGTAGACCTCTTCGCCGTCGGGGGACGCCTCCGGGCGGAGGATGCCGGGGTCGCCGGCCTCGAAGCGGACGACGCGCAGCAGTTCGGGGACGTCGACGTGCTTGGGGGTCAGACCGCAGCGCAGGACGTTGTCGGAGTTGGCCATGATCTCGACGCCGAGGCCGTCGAGGTAGGCGTGCGGGATGCCGGCGCCGAGGTACAGGGCCTCGCCGGGCTGGAGCCGGACGTGGTTGAGGAGCATCGCGGCGAGGACGCCGGGGTCGCCCGGGTAGTGGTGGGCGATGTCGGCGTAGGGCGCGTAGGCCCCGCCGAGGCGGTCGCAGGCGGCCGCGGCCTCGGTGACCGTGCGGGACATGTCCTCGGGGTCGGCGGTGAGGATCGCGGTGAGGACCTCGCGCAGGGCGGCGTCCTCGGGGTGCGCGCGCAGCAGGTCGGCGTAGGGCTTGAGGGAGGCGATGCCCAGGCCGTCGAACAGGTCGGCCGTCCCGGCGGGGGCGCGGAAGCCGCACAGGCCGTCGAACTCGGTGAGGGCGCAGATCAGTTCGGGCTTGTGGTTGGTGTCCTTGTAGTTGCGGTGCGGGGCGTCCAGGGGGACTCCGCGGCGCTCTTCGTCCTCGTAGCCCGCCCTGGCCTGGGTCAGGTCGGGGTGGACCTGGAGGGAGAGCGGGGCGCCGGCGGCGAGGAGCTTGAGGAGGAAGGGCAGCCGGGGGCCGAACCTGGCCACGGAGGCGGCGCCCAGTTCCCGCTCGGGGTCGGCGTCGACGACGTCGGCGAGGGTCCCCCGGTCGGTGCGGGAGGGGGCGCCGGGGTGGGCGCCCATCCACATCTCCGCCTGCGGTTCGCCGGTCGGCTCGGTCCCGAGCAGGGTCGGGATCGCTTTGGTGGAACCCCAGGCGTAGGGGCGGACGGTGTTGTCGAGGCGGTCCATGGGCTCTCTCTGCCGGTGCGTGCGCGTGTCCTCGTACGTGGCGCTGGTGCGGGGCGCTGGTACGTGGAGATGGTGCGTGGCGCTGGTACGTACGAGATGGTGCGTACGGGATCAGGCGTGCGAGGCGATCGCCAGGTAAACGGCGGCGAAATCCGTGATGGCGATCAGCTCGGCGAGGGTCTCCAGTTCGCCGCCCGCTTCCGGTTCCAGTTCGCTGATCGGCGTGTCGTGGCCGAGGGCGAGGTCGCGGGCGGTGGGAGCGGCGGTGAGGCCGCCGCTGGGGCGGTCGCGGAGGAGCACCACGCGCGCGTGGAGGGCGGGCGCCTCCTCGACGCGGTCGCGGAAGAAGTCGTCGGGGTCGGCGCCGGCGGCGAGTCGGCCGGCGAGCAGGGCGCTGTGCGCGCCGAGCGCCTCGGGCAGTTCGGCGACGACGGCCGGGGTGCCGGCGAGTTCGGCGAGCGCGGCGGCGAAGCGGCGGCCCGCGGGTCCGGCCGAGGTGCCCTCGGTCCAGATGACGGGGAGTGAGTCGGCGACCTCGGACGCCAAGGTCTTGGCGGGGTTGCTGTACGTCACGATGGCCGGCCCGCAGCGCTCGGCGATGCGGTCGAGGCGGTCGGCGACCTTCTCGATGGCGTCGGGCGGCGCGTCGAGCAGGGCGGTGCGGTCCAGCAGGGCGAGGAGCGGGGTGAGCAGCGCCCACAGCACGCCGGGGGCGGCACCGGCGAGGGGCTCGTCGTGGTCGTAGGGGGCGGTCGCCATCGGGATGAACAGCCCGTGGGATCCGTTCACCGATTCGCTGAGCGGGGACCGGGCGGGGGCGACGGCGACGACGGTGCAGCCCCGGCGGTAGGCCTGCTCGGCGAGCAGGGCGAGGCCGGGCTCGGTGCCGTCGGGGGTGGCGATCAGCAGGAGGTCCACGGAGCCGGCCCAGCCGGGCAGTTCCCAGCGCAGGGCGCCTGCGGCGGGGGCGACGCCGGTGGGGGCGAGGCGGGTGACGGGGCTGCCGGCGCCGGCGAGGGTGCCGAGGAGGTCGGCGGCGTGGGTCGCGGCGGCGCCGGGGCCGGCGATCAGGACGGCGCGGGGCCGGCCGTCCGGCTTGAGGTTGCCGACGCCGGCCTCGGCGGCGTGCCGGGCGGCGGTGCGGACGCGGGCACCGGCCTCGGCGGCGCCGCGGAGCAGGCCGCGGCGGTCGGCCTCGGTGAGACGCTCCGGGGCGTCGAGGAGCGATTCGTCGAGCATGGCGGCAGTCTCCGATCGCCGGGTGCGTTCGTTCGGGTGCGCGGGTTCCCCCGGCCGTGGACCGGCCGTCGGTTACTCGGGGCGGGGCCTCGTCGGCTACTCGGGGCGGCGGGCCCCCGTCGGCTACTCGGGGCGGCGGGCCTCGTCGACGAGGAGGACCGGGATGCCGTCGCGCACCGGGTAGGCCAGGCCGCAGTCCTGGCCGGTGCAGATCAGCTCCGCGTCCTGCTCCTTGAGGGGGGCGTGGCAGGCGGGGCAGGCGAGGATCTCCAGGAGGCCGGCTTCGAGCGGCATGGGGGTTCCCTTCGGGGGAGGTTCGGCTTGTGCGGATGTGCTGGTCAGGGTACCGCCGGTGGGGGCCTGGTGGAGGGGTGCCGCCACCGCGGCCCCGTCGGCGGGCTCCGTGCCCCGACCCCCGCTCGGCCCCGGCCTGTGCCCCGGTCCGTACCCGGCCCGTGCCCACCGGCCGCCCGGCCCGGTCGGCTGGAGAAGGGGGCCGGCGCGGCGCTCCTGCCCCCGGCCGGCCGGCGGCGCTCTCATCCCCGGATGATCGCCAGCGCCTCGTCCCGCACCTTCGTCATCGTGGCCTCGTCGCGTGCCTCGGCGTTGAGGCGCAGCAACGGCTCGGTGTTGGAGGGGCGGACGTTGAACCACCAGTCGGCCGCCGTGATGGTGAGGCCGTCCAGATCGTCCAGGGTGACGTCGTCACGGCCCTCGTACGCGGTCCTGATCGCGGCGAGGCGGGCGGCCTGGTCGGCGACGGTGGAGTTGATCTCGCCGGAGCCCGCGTAGCGGTCGTACTGGGCGACCAGGGCGGACAGGGGGCCCTCCTGTCCGCCGAGGGCGGCGAGGACGTGGAGGGCGGCCAGCATGCCGGTGTCGGCGTTCCAGAAGTCCCGGAAGTAGTAGTGCGCGGAGTGCTCGCCGCCGAAGATGGCGCCGGTCCTGGCCATCTCGGCCTTGATGAAGGAGTGGCCCACGCGCGTGCGTTCCGGGGTGCCGCCGTTCTCCCGCACGACTTCCGGGACGGACCAGGAGGTGATCAGGTTGTGGATGACCGTGCCCTTGCCGCCGTTGCGGGCGAGTTCGCGGGCGGCCACGAGGGCGGTCACCGCGGACGGGGAGACCGGGTCGCCGTTCCGGTCGACGACGAAGCAGCGGTCGGCGTCGCCGTCGAAGGCGAGGCCGAGGTCCGCGCCCTCCTCGCGGACGCGCTTCTGCAGGTCGACGAGGTTGGCCGGGTCGAGCGGGTTGGCCTCGTGGTGGGGGAAGGTGCCGTCCAGTTCGAAGTACATCGGCACGAGGTCGAGGGGCAGGCCGGCGAAGACCGAGGGGACGGTGTGGCCGCCCATGCCGTTGCCGGCGTCGACGACGACCTTCAGGGGCCTGATGGCGGTGAGGTCGACGAGGGAACGCAGGTGGGCCGCGTAGTCGGCGAGGGTGTCGCGGCGGGTGACCGTGCCCGGGCGGGTGGAGGGCTCCGGGGCTCCGGACGCGCTCCAGCGCTCCACCAGGGCGCGGATCTCCGCGAGGCCGGTGTCCTGGCCGACGGGGGCGGCGCCCGCCCGGCACAGCTTGATGCCGTTGTACTGGGCCGGGTTGTGCGAGGCCGTGAACATGGCGCCCGGCAGGTCCAGCGCGCCGGAGGCGTAGTACAGCTGGTCGGTGGAGCACAGGCCGATCTCGGTGACGTCGGCGCCGCGGGCCGCCGCCCCGCGCGCGAAGGCGCCGGACAGTCCCGGGGACGAGGGGCGCATGTCGTGGCCGACCACGATGGCGCTCGCGCCGGTCAGTTCGACGAAGGCCGCGCCGAACAGCTCGGCCAGCGACTCGTCCCACTGGTCCGGGACCACACCGCGCACGTCGTACGCCTTCACGATCTGCGACAGATCAGCAGCCACGGCCAACCTTCCTGAAAGTCCTGTAGGAGCCCACAAACTACCCGCAACCGCCGGCCGGGCGCCGGGCGGTTCCCCGAGGCCGGGGCGGAGGTCGGGGCGGAGGCCGGGGCTGGGCCGGGGCGGTTACGGGGGCGGGAGGGGCGCGGTGGGGCGACGTCGGCGCGAGGTCAGGGCAGGACAGGTCAGGGCAGGGCAGGGCAGGGCAGGGCAGGGCAGCGTCCGGCCGAGGACCGGCGGCAGGAAGCGAGTCCGGCGCCGGACGCCGCGACGAAGTGGCCGATGGTGGCGGCCTGCCCGGAGAGGTTCACGACGCAGGCGAGGGCGAGCACGGGCGCCTCCCCGGGTTCCGCCATGCGAAAGCGGAAGAGGAGGCGGAAGAGGAGCGGGAGCGCGGTGGGTGCGCTCAGTTGTCCGGCGAGCGCAGCACCCGCAGGTGGCCGCGGCGCGCGACCTCCATCGGGTCCGCCGTCCGGGGACCGCCGCCGGCCTCGGCCGCGCGCTCCTGGGGACGGGCCGCCTCGCGCACCGCGTTGGCGAGCGCTTCCAGGTCGTCGCCGCTGGGGCGGGCCGGGGCGGAGCCGTCGAGGAGGCGGACGACCTCCCAGCCGCGCGGGGCGGTGAGGCGCTCGGAGTGCTCGGCGCACAAGTCGTAGCAGTGGGGTTCGGCGTAGGTGGCGAGCGGGCCGAGGACCGCGGTCGAGTCGGCGTAGACGTACGTCAGCGTCGCGACGGCGGGACGGCCGCAGGCGGTGCGCGAACAGCGACGTACAGGGCTCACGATGTTGGACGGTACCGCACTCTTGAGCGGGCCGCGAAGACTATCCACCAGGTCACACCACCGTGTCGTGCTGCGGAACGCCCCGCGGAGCCCTCCGGACACGCCTCGTTGACCTGCGAGGACACCGGATTTCAGGATACCGGACGGTTCGGGGAGTGGTCACGATCCGACACAAACAGCGACATTTACTGTGAGTTCGACGGTCGCGGAGAGATATGGAATTGAGCCCAACTTTGGCTGGAACGGTCATCCGGCGACATCCGGCGCAGGGGCCCGGGCGTGGTCCGGTGTGCGTGTACGGCCCGGCGCGCGGCCCCGGCGGGGACTACCCTTCAGCAGTGATGGACAACCCCGTGACGCCCCGTGATGCCGGCCGCCCAGGGCCCCGCCGTCGTGATCGCCACGGTCGGGGCATGCGCGGACCGATCGCTCCCCCGCAGGTTCCGCTCGCCGCGAGCCGCGGCGAGGTCTTCGCGGACCTGGTGCGGGATTCCGTGGAGCGCCTGGAACGGCGGTGGCCGCAACTCGCCGACGTCGATTTCCTCGTCCTCGACGTGCCGCGGCTGAACACGGCCGCCGGGCCCGGGGACGTGTGGGACGACGAGGCGGTTCCGCTCGGCGGGACGGTGCCCTCGCGGGACGGGCGGCGGGGGCGGGTGATCGTGTACCGGCGGCCGGTCGAGATCCGGACGAAGGGGCGGGACGAGCGGGCGGCGCTCGTGCACGACATCGTCGTCGAGCAGGTGGCGGAGTTGCTGGGGCTGACGCCGGAGACCGTGGACCCCGGGTACGGGGAGGACTGAGGGGGCCGGGGCCGCGCGCGGTGGCCCCGCGCGCCGCGTCGGTGCTGAGGGAGGGGCGCGAGCCCCCGCGTGGCGGGGCGCCGCCCCCGCTCCCGGCTCCGCCCGGCGGGAGGGATACCCCACCACCCACCCGCGCCGCGCCCACCCGCGCCGCCTGCGGGGACGCCTCCCGGACTGTCCGGGCCCGGTGGGGGCACGGCGGGAGGCACGGACGCCCATGGCCGTACGGCACGGCTGCCCGTGCGGCCGTACGGGCACGGCTGCCGCCGCGGTACGGGCGCGGCTCCTCTGCAGTACCGAGCGGCTACCTCTGCAGTACCGACACGTCGTCGTCCGCGTTCGGTACCGAGACCGTTCCCCGGTCGTCGGGGAGGGTTTGCACGGTGAAGGACGCCACGTCGTCGTCCTGCCCGGTCAGGGTCCGGGACGCGTGGACCGGGCCGCCCGAGACCGTCTCGACCGTCAGCGCGTAGGTGCCCTTGAGGCCGGCGGGGACCGGTGCCTCGACGTCCTGGGTCGTGCCGCCCTTGATCGTGTACGTCCTGGTCGCCGTCGTACCGCCCTCGGTGCCCGCCGACGCCGTGACCTTGACCTTCGCGGCCTTCTCGGGGGCGGTCAGGGACAGTGTCGTGCTCTTGGCCCGGTTGTCCGCGGCCGTCGCGCGCGCGCCGACCGGGTCGGAGGCCGGGATGAACGCCGACTCCTGCTCGCCGCCCTTGCCCCGCACGACCCGGAGCGCCGCCACGACCGGAACGGAACTGCCGGCCGGCGTCAGCACCAGCGATCCGGCCTCGCCGCGCGTGACCTCGCCGAGGTCGACGCCCGTCGTCGTGCCCGCCTTGACGCGCACCGTCTCGTGCCCGGCGGGCGCGATCGACCCGGACGGCGAGGCGAGCCGCACCTTCAGGTCGGCGTCGGTGCCGCCGGGCGTGAACAGCACCAGGCGTACGGCGGTGGCGTCCTTGGGGATGCCCGGCAGCACGAGGTCGCTCGCCGGGTCCGCGGCCGCGGCCAGCCAGTCGCCGCCGGTCTTGTCGTCCAGGGCCTGCACCGCGGCCCCGACCCGCCCGCTGCGCACGCCGACGTGCACGGTGAGGTCGGTCTGCTCCACGTCGCTGAGCGTCGACAGCAGCAGGGACTCACTGCCGTGCGGCGGCACGGTGATGCCTTCGCCCACCGTGGACTTCACGGCTCCGTCCTCGCCGTAGAGCTCGATGTCGACGACGGCCGCCGAGTCGTCGGGGTTCGTCAGGTGCACGTAGTCGGTCCGGCCGGTCGCCGTGCTGGCGCCCGGGAACCAGAACTCGGTGTCCGGGGCGGTGCAGGTGACGCCCTGCAGCCCACGGCCCGTCCCGGCGGCGACCTCCGTGGTCTGCTGGACGGTCCAGCCGGGCGCGTGACTCCCCTCGGCGGTTCCGACGAGCGCGGACCCGTCGGCGCCGGAGATCCGGCCGGTGACCGGCGTGCCGGGCGCCTTCGGCTGCACGACGGGCTTCCCGGTCTTCTTCGCGTCCTCGGCGGTCCCGGCCTCGAGGACGGCCCCGCCCTTGTCGTCGGTGCCCTTGGTGACGGGCGTGAAGGACGTGTACGACGTCTCCGCGAGGTCGGACGTGCTGGGCACCGGGCACAGCAGGCTGGTGCGCTCCACGGGCAGCCGGGCGGCCGGCTCGGCGGTGTCCGGGCCGGTGGCGGCCGGTGTGGTGACCGCCGCGAATCCGGTGATCGCGGCGAGCGCGGTCGCGCCGGCGAACAGGGACAGGGTGGTGCGCTTCACTGCTGGCTCCCGTCGGGACGCTCAGTGCCCGTGCCGTGGGGGTGGTGGGGCTGGGAAGGGTCGTAGGGCGTGTCGTATCCGCCCTGGCCGTACGTCTGGTCGTAGGCGGGGTCGTACGTGCCGGCCCCGGACGGGCCGGGCGGGTTGGCGTAGCCGTACGGGTCGTACTGACCCGCCTCGTACGGATCGGCCCGGCCGCCCTGGTAGGCGTCGCCCTGGTACGGCTGCTGCCCGTACGCTCCGGGGTCGTACGGCCTGCCGTCCTGGTACTGCTCGGCGCCGTACGTCCCGTAGGAGTCGTTCTCCGTGCCCGCGTACCCCGCCGAGTCCCATGCGCCGTACGCCGGCTGCTGCGGAACCGTCACGGGTGTCTGCGCGGGCGGGCCGCTCTCGCCCGTGCCGGGCGTGTCCCCGGTCACCGGCTCGGAGCCGGCCGCGGCCTCGGCCTCCGCCTCCGCCTGGGCGCGCAGTCGCCGGGCCCGGCGGCCGTCGCCCTCCATCGCCTCGGCGGGGACGAGCGGTTCGTCCGGCAGGTCGTCGTCGACGTCGCGGCGCCTGCCGGGCAGGGCCAGGACGACCAGGACGATGCCGAGGAGGCCCTGGGCCCACAGCCACACGGTGTGGGTGAACGGGGCGTCGTACGTGATGTCCAGCTGTCCGCCGGAGGCGGGGAGTTCGAAGCCCTGGGCCCAGCCGTCGACCGTGGTGCGGGTGAGCGGTTTGCCGTCCAGCGTGGCCGTCCAGCCCTCGGCGGCGGTGTCGGCGAGGCGCAGCACCCGGCCCTCGGAGCCGGACGGGATCTCGGTGTGGACCTCGACGGGCCCGGCCGCGACGGGCTGCGGCTCACCGGCACCGGCACCGGAGCCGGTACCGGAGCCCTCGCCGGACACGATGGTCACGCGCGCGACCTCCTGGTCCACCCGCCACAGTCCGCTGCCGTCCTGCTGGCTCAGCCGGCTCAGGCCGGGCGTCGCGTCCAGGACGCGGCTGACCTCGTGGGGCGCGTCGTGCACGAGGACGTAGCGCACGGCGAAGCCGCCGAGCTGGTCGGCCTGGTCGGCGCCGGAGCCGGCCACGAGATTGGCGACGATCTTGTCGAGCCCGCCGTTCCCGGCGTCCGTGGCGGCGAGTTCGCCGTCGCCGAGGCGGACTCCGGAGCCGCGGACCAGCATGTAACGCACCTGTGCGGCGGAGTCGCTGTCGAGGACGAGGGTGCGGACCTGGTCGCGGGTGCGGCTCTCCTCGGCGACGAACGCGGGCACCTGTACGGGGTCGCGCCGCTCCAGGGGGCCGTCGGCGCCCCCGATCATCCAGCCGGTGGCGGCGATCAGCGGGCCGACGGCCGAGGCGAGGGCGATCAGGGCGGCGACGGGCTGGCGCCAGCCGAAGCTCTGCTCGGCGACGCGCGAGCGTGCCCCGTCGGCGCCGAGGGCCGCGGCGGACAGCAGGGCGATGCCGTAGACGAGGGTGGCGGGGCCGGCCCAGGCGGAGCGGTTGGAGAGGACCGCGAAGACCAGGGCGGTCAGGGCGACGGCCCAGGCCGTGCGGATGCCCAACTGCCGCTCGGAGCGCAGCAGGGCGGCCAGCGCGGCGAGCACGATGCCGAGGAGGACCAGTCCGCCGACCGTGCCGGGGCCGCCGGGGCTCGCCCCGAGCAGGTCGAGGGCGGAGGCGGCCGAAGCGCCGTACTCCAGTCCCGCCTCGTCGAAGAAGCCGAACGGGAGCAGGGACAGCGACCAGGGCGCGAGGAGCAGCAGGGGGGTGCCGAGCTGGGCGAGGAAACGCAGCCCGTACGCCGTGATGTCGCCCCTGCGCAGGGCCAGGACGCCGACGCCGAGGAGCAGCGCGACGGGCCACACGACGGGGGTGAAGGCGGTGGTGATCGTCAGCAGCAGCGCGTACGCCCAGGTGGCCCGCCAGCTGCCGCGGGTGCCGGACGAGCCCGTCAGGCCGGCCGCCGAGGCGCCCGCCCGCGCGATGAGCGGGAGCAGCACGGCGAGGACGGCGGTGCCGATGCGGCCGCCGGCGAGCGCGCCGGTGGCGGCGGGCAGGAAGGCGTAGGCGACCGCCGCCCACGCGCGCAGCAGCCGGGAGGTGACGAGCGGGCGGGAGGCGAAGTACGCAGTGACGCCGGCCAGGGGGACCGAGCAGACCAGCAGCAGGGTGACGGCCAGCCCGGTGGAGCCCAGCAGCAGGGAGGCGAGCGTGGCGACGATCGCGAGGTAGGGCGGTGCGGAGGCGGTGCCGCCCGTGCCCACCGTGTGCCAGGCGTCCGTGTACCGCGACCACAGCTCGCCGGCGCCGGCCGGGGCGGGCAGCAGCGCGCCGCCCGCCAGGGCTCCGCCGCCGAAAAGGGCGCGGCAGGCGGCCAGGGAGACGAACAGCAGGACGAGGAAGAGCACCGGGCCGGGCTTGCGGGCGACGCGCTTGAGCCGGGCGAACTGCTCGATCTCCAGGAAGTCGGCGTCGTCGCCGCCGGGTCCGGACTCGATGGCGCCGCCGTGCCGTCCGGCGCCGGGGGCCGTCTCGGCGTCGGAGCTGCGGACGAGGTTGCCGGCGACCTGTTCGACGGTGACGCGGATGGTCGCGCCGGGCGGCGGGAACAGGGCGCGCAGTTCGTCCTTCTCGACCTGCGGCCGGCCGCGTTCACGCCGTCCGGCGATGATGCGCTCGGGTCGCAGCAGGACGCCCAGCAGGCCGCGGATCTCGTCGACGGCCTGTCCGGGGACCTTGCCGACGAGGTAGGCGAGGGCCCGCAGCAGGGTGCCGAGGACGATGCGCAGCAGCACCCAGGGCAGGGCGGCGGTGCGGACGTTGACGAGGAGGGTGTGGACGGCGCCGGCCTTGTCCACCTTGTGCGGGGAGGCGGTGGTGCGGCCCGCGCAGTCGACGGCGCGGCGTTCGCGGGAGGCCGCCTCGGCGTGGCGTACGACCGCCTCGGGGGCGACGAGGACGCGGAGTCCGGCGGCGTGCGCACGCCAGCACAGGTCGACGTCGTCGCGCATCAGGGGCAGCCGGCGGTCGAACCCGCCGAGCCGCTCGAAGACGTCACGCCGGATCAGCATGCCGGCGGTGGACACCGACAGGACGGGCCGGACGTGGTCGTGCTGACCCTGGTCCTGTTCGCGGCGGTCCAGGCCGGTCCAGCGGCGGCCGGAGTTGGCGATGGAGACGCCGACCTCCAGCAGTTGCCGGCGGTCGTACCAGCCGCGGAGTTTGGGCCCGACGACGGCGACGTCGTCGCGGCCGAGTTCGTACTCGTTGTCCACGACGCGCAGCAGCTGGGCCAGGGCGTCGGGCTCGGGGGCGCAGTCGTCGTGCAGCAGCCACAGCCACTGCACCGGCTCTCCGTGGGGAAGCTCCGGCAGGTCGTAGGTGTCGTCGCGCCAGGTGCGGGTGACGGGGTCCCAGCCGCTGGGCCGCCTCAGGTACGGCAGGTCCTCCGGGGTGAGGACGGGTGCGCTGCGGGCGGCCTCCTCGACGGCCTGGCCGAAGCCGGTGCGCCGGGCGAGGTGGAGCACGCGGTCGTCGCCGAGGGCCTCGGTGACCAGCCGGGCGGAGTCGTCGGCGCTGCCGGTGTCGGCGGCCACGGCGTGCTGGACGGGGCGTTCCTGGCCGAGCAGCCCGGCGAGGGCGTCGGGCAGCCAGCGGGCTCCGTCGTGGGCGACGAGGACCGCGGTCACCACGTGGCGCGGGAACTCAGGTGTGGCAGCGAGGTCTTGCTGGGCTGCCGTGTGGCTGTGCACGGACATCGAGGTACGGGCCCCGGTTCGGTGGACTGCGGTGGACGCCCGTGCCTGTTGCGGCTGGCGGGGCGTCTCGGACGAGCGCCCACACTATCGGCTGGCCGGGACGACGCCCCGCCGCCTGTGGACAACCCGCCCGCGAGGGGCCGTTCCTGCCGTTCCCGCCGGTTTTGTGCGCGGAGCGGTCAGACGGCGGCCTTCTTCAGGCGGCGGCGTTCCCGCTCGGACAGGCCGCCCCAGATGCCGAAGCGCTCGTCGTGGGCAAGGGCGTATTCGAGGCACTCGGAGCGGACCTCGCAGGCGAGGCAGACCTTCTTGGCCTCCCGGGTGGAGCCGCCCTTCTCAGGGAAGAAGGACTCGGGGTCGGTCTGGGCGCACAGTGCGCGCTCCTGCCAGCCGAGTTCCTCGTCCGCGTCGTCGACCAGCAGTTGCTGCACCAGCTCGGTCATGTGCGCCCCTCGTCTGTCTTTCGCGTCCCCGTGATCCAGCCGTTACCGTTTCCGGCTGAACGACACGAGTGAAATTACAAGTGTGCTGCTCCGGGCGAGTCAAGCCGAGATCTGCTATTGAGCCCCTTATTCACTCTGCGGAACCAAGGCCAAGCGGAAAGTGTTCAAATCGTCCTAAATCTCGACGTACCGACGAGGCCCACCGGGAAACCCGTCCCGGACTGCGCCCGCACCAGGAAGGACGCCCCCGCGTTCGATCCCGTTCCGATACACACGCCGAAGCGAGGCCGATCACATTCGGATCACAGGATCGCAACGGGGGTTGCGCGCCCGGCTTGTGCGCCATGTGTCCCGGAAGCCGCCTGAGCAAACCTTTCACCTGCGAGATGAACCGGATGAGGTGAAACATGTCCCACATATCGGGCAACGAGTTGACAGTGCCGGTGTGGACCGATGTCCTTGGGGGCATGCTCGCGAACTTGGCGCTCACCTCGACCCGCACCGCCGGGTCCCACGGTGCTGCCCTCGCTCGCCGTAGCTGTTGTTGCTTCCCCAGCTGTTGAGCAAGCCACGCTCCGGCTGTCCGGGTCCACGCGACCCGACTCTCCACCCTCCGCCCCACCAGGGCGTCTTCGCTTCTCGTCACTCCCCCGCACTCATCTGCCGAGGACCCACCGCATCCATGAACAGCGACAGCGACCTCCAGATCGCCGGCGACATCCTGGAAGTCCCCCACCTCCTGCAGGCACCGCGCGAGCACCCGGCCACCGTCGCCGAGTTCGTCGGCCTGGCCCGCTCCATCGCCGCCGACCGGCCCGAGTGGGAGCACCTCGTCCGGTACGACGCGACGACACGCTGGTACCACCGGCTGCGCACCGGCCCCGGCTACGAGGTGTGGCTGCTGTCCTGGGTGCCCGGCCAGGGCAGCGGACGCCATGACCACGGCCCCTCCTCCGGGGTGCTGACCGTCCTGGACGGCTCCCTGACCGAGCGCACGGAGCGCGCCACGCGCGAGTTGCGGGCGGGGGCCCAGCGGGTGTTCGCGCCGGGCTACGTCCACGAGGTGGTCAACGACGCGCTGGAGCCGGCGGTCAGCCTGCACATCTACTACCCGGGCCTCACGGACATGCCGATGCGCTCCGCCCGGTGCTCGGCCGCGGGTGCCGAGACCACCGCGAGTGCCGGTACCGGCGCGGGGGCCGGTACCGGCGCGGGGGCCGGTACCGGTACCGGTGCCGTGACGACTGCCTGACGCACTGTCGTCCCCGCCTGCAAGACTGGGGCCATGCGCATTGTGGTTCTGGCAGGCGGCATCGGTGGTGCCCGGTTCCTGCGTGGTCTGAAGCAGGCCGCGCCCGACGCGGACATCACGGTCATCGGCAACACCGGGGACGACATCCACCTCTTCGGGCTGAAGGTCTGCCCGGACCTCGACACGGTGATGTACACGCTCGGCGGCGGCATCAACGAGGAGCAGGGCTGGGGACGGGCCGACGAGACCTTCCATCTCAAGGAGGAGCTCGCGGCGTACGGGGCCGGGCCCGAGTGGTTCGGCCTCGGCGACCGGGACTTCGCCACGCACATCGTACGGACGCAGATGATGGCCGCCGGATATCCGCTCAGCGCGGTGACGCAGGCGCTGTGCGACCGCTGGAAGCCCGGCGTACGCCTCATTCCGATGAGCGACGACCGCGTGGAGACGCACGTCGCCGTCACACTGCCCGCCAGCGGCTCCGCCGACGGGTCCGGGGAGCGCAAGGCGGTCCACTTCCAGGAGTACTGGGTACGGCTGCGGGCCTCGGTCCCCGCCGAGGCGGTCGTGGCGGTCGGCGCCGAGCAGGCGAAGCCGGCGCCCGGAGTCCTGGAGGCCATCGCGGAGGCGGACGTGATCCTCTTCCCGCCCTCCAACCCGGTCGTCTCGGTCGGCACGATCCTCGCCGTGCCCGGCATCCGGGAAGCGATCGCCGACGCCGGGGTGCCCGTGGTGGGCCTGTCCCCCATCGTCGGGGACGCGCCCGTGCGCGGCATGGCCGACAAGGTGCTCGCGGCGGTCGGCGTGAAGTCCACGGCGGCCGCGGTCGCCGAGCACTACGGCTCGGGGCTGCTCGACGGCTGGCTGGTCGACACGGTCGACGCGGAGTGCGTCACGCGCGTGAAGGCGGCCGGCATCCTCTGCCGCGCCGTCCCGCTGATGATGACCGACCTCGACGCGGCGGCCCGGATGGCCCGGGAGGCGCTGGCGCTGGCGGAGGAGGTGGCGCAGGCGTGAGCGACGGGATGCGTGACGGGGCTCCCGGTCACCGGGGAGGCTACCGGGTGTGGGCCGTCCCGGGCCTGCCGGAGACCCAGCCGGGCGACGACCTGGCCAAGCTGATCGCGGCGGCCGAGCCCGGGCTGGCCGACGGGGACGTGCTGCTCGTCACGTCCAAGATCGTGTCCAAGGCCGAGGGGCGCGTCGTACGGGCCGCCGACCGGGAGGCCGCGATCGACGCGGAGACCGTACGGGTGGTGGCCCGGCGCGGCGCGCTGCGCATCGTCGAGAACCGCCAGGGCCTGGTCATGGCGGCGGCCGGGGTCGACGCCTCCAACACACCGTCCGGGACGGTGCTGCTGCTCCCCGAGGACCCGGACGCCTCCGCCCGCCGCATCCGCGACGGTCTGCGCGACGCGCTCGGCGTCGACGTCGGCGTGGTCGTCACCGACACGTTCGGGCGCCCCTGGCGTGCCGGGCTCACGGACGTGGCGATCGGTGCCGCCGGTGTGCGGGTCCTCGACGACCTGCGCGGGGGCACGGACGCCCACGGCAATCCGCTCGGCGCCACCGTCGTCGCCACCGCCGACGAGCTCGCCGCCGCCGGCGACCTGGTCAAGGGCAAGGCCGCGGGACTGCCCGTCGCCGTCGTACGCGGGCTCCCGCAGGTGGTCGCCGAGGACGGCGGCGAGGGCGCGCGGGTGATGGTGCGCGGCGCGCGCGACGACATGTTCCGGCTGGGCACGTCCGAGGCGGTGCGGCTGGCGGTCACCCAGCGCCGTACGGTACGGGCCTTCACGGACGAGCCGGTCGACCCGGGTGCCGTGCGCCGCGCGGTGGCCGCGGCGGTGACGGCGCCCGCGCCGCACCACACGACGCCGTGGCGGTTCGTGCTGCTGGAGTCGGCAGGCTCCCGCACCCGGCTGCTGGACGCGATGCGGGACGCCTGGATCGAGGACCTGCGGCGGGACGGCAAGAGCGAGGAATCGATCGCCAAGCGGATCCGGCGCGGTGACGTGCTGCGCAACGCGCCGTACCTCGTCGTCCCCTGCCTGGTCATGGACGGCTCGCACACCTACGGGGACGCGCGGCGCGACGGGGCCGAGCGGGAGATGTTCGTGGTCGCCACCGGCGCGGGCGTGCAGAACCTGCTCGTCGCGCTCGCCGGGGAGCGGCTGGGTTCGGCGTGGGTGTCCTCGACGATGTTCTGCCGGGACGTCGTACGGGAGGTGCTGGGGCTGCCGGCCGACTGGGACCCGATGGGGGCGGTCGCGGTCGGCCATCCCGCCGAGGAGCCGCGGGCGCGGCCGGAGCGGGACGCGGGAGCCTTCATCGAGGTGCGGTGACCTGCCGGGCCGAGCGCCTACCCTCGTAGGGACTGTGTTCTCCCTCGTCCCAAGGACCTCACTCGTGGCAGGACGTTTCGCCCCCCGGCCCGCGCGTGCTTCGGCGCGCGGCGGGGAGGCCGTCGTGCCCGCGGGCGGTGTGCCCCGGCAGGCACTCGCGCCGGCGAAGGTACGGGTGTGGGCTCCGGACGGGCCGCACGAGCTGGGGCTGGTGCTGGGTCCGCTGCGGCGCGGGCCCGGCGATCCGACGTTCCGGACGATGCCGGACGGGTCGGTGTGGCGGGCCAGCCGGACGCCCGCCGGACCGGGCACGCTGCGGGTCACCGCGCGCGGCGGTGAGGTGCGGGGCGAGGCCTGGGGGCCGGGTGCGGAATGGCTGCTGGAGCAGCTGCCGCGGATGCTGGGCGCCGACGACGACCCGTCCGCGTTCGTGCCGCGGCACCGGCTGCTGGCGCTGGCGCGGCACCGGCGGCCGGGGCTGCGGCTGACGCGGACCGGGCTGGTGCTGGAGTCGCTGATTCCGTCGATCCTGGAGCAGAAGGTCACGACGCTGGAGGCGTACCAGGCGTGGCGGCTGCTCGTACGGAAGTACGGGGAACCGGCGCCGGGGCCCGCGCCCGGGCGGATGTGTGTCATGCCGTCGGCGCGGACGTGGGCGCTGATCCCGTCCTGGGAGTGGCACAGGGCCGGGGTGGACGACAAGCGGGCGTCGACGATCCTGCGGGCCGTGCGGGTCGCCGCGCGGATGGAGGAGGCGGCCGGGATGGAACCGGCGGCGGCGCGGCAACGGCTGGAGGCCGTGTCCGGGATCGGGCCGTGGACGTCCACGGAGACCGTGCAGCGCAGTCATGGGGCGCCGGACGCGGTGACGGTGGGGGATCTGCACCTGCCGGGGATCGTGGGGTTCGCGCTGGCCGGGGACCGGAACGCGGACGACTCCGTGATGCTGCGCCTGCTGGAGCCGTATGCCGGGCAGCGGCACCGGGCGGCCCGGTTGGTGTTGCTGAGTGGGCGGGTTCCGGAGCGGCGGGCGCCGCGGATGGCTCCGCGGGGGATCGAAAGGCTCTGACGCCGGCCGGTCGGCCCGGTGCGGGCCGGCTGCCCGGTGCCTGTCGGCTGCCCGGCGCGTGCGGCCGACTGCCCGGCGCGTGTCTGCTGCCCGGTGCGTGCGGCAGGACGGTGGGAGGCGGGGCGCGCGGCCCTGCGTCGTGCCGCCGCTGGTGCCTCCCGGCCGTTCGGGCACCGGAGGAGGCACGACTGCCCGCAGCCGGGCGGCGGGGTGCCGCCCGCGGCTGGACGGACGGCGGCTACGCGTCGGACGAGAAGCGCAGGGACGCCGGGGGGATGTGGGCGTCGCACCAGATGCGGGCCCCGGAGCGGAGTTCGTTGTCGGCGCCGATGACGGCGCCGTCGCCGATGACCGTGTCGCTCAGTACCGAGCGGGTGCCCACACGGGCGCGGGTGCCGATGAGGCTGTCGGTGATGACCGCGCCCGGTTCTATGACGGCGCCGGGCAGGATCGTGCTGCCGAAGACGCGCGCGCCCTCCGCCACGAAGGCGCCCTCGCCGACCACCGTGCCGCCGGCCAGCTTGGCGTCGGGCGCGACCCGTGCCGTGGGCAGGACCAGGCGGTCGCCGCAGCGGCCCGGTACCGCCGGGGACGGGGCGCGGCCCATGACCAGGTCCGCCGAGCCGCGTACGAAGGCCGCCGGTGTGCCCAGGTCCAGCCAGTACGTGGAGTCGACCATGCCCTGGAGGTGCGCTCCGGTGGCCAGCAGGTCCGGGAAGGTCTCGCGTTCGACCGAGACCGGGCGGCCCGCCGGGATCGTGTCGATGACCGAGCGGCGGAAGACGTAGGCCCCCGCGTTGATCTGGTCGGTGACGATCTCCTCGGGTGTCTGGGGCTTCTCCAGGAAGGCGAGCACCCGGCCCGTGCCGTCCGTGGGGACCAGGCCGTACGCCCTCGGGTCGGTCACCTTCGTCAGGTGCAGGGAGACGTCCGCGCCCGTCGTCCCGTGCGTGCGGACCAGGGCGCCGATGTCCAGGCCCGTCAGGATGTCGCCGTTGAAGACGAGGACCGGGTCGTCGGGGCCCGAGTGCAGCCGGGACGCCACGTTGCGTATCGCGCCGCCCGTGCCGAGCGGCTCCTCCTCCGTGACGTACTCCAGGTGGAGGCCCAGGGCCGAGCCGTCGCCGAAGTACGGTTCGAAGACTTCCGCCAGATAACTCGTCGCGAGCACGATGTGCTCGACGCCCGCCGCTTTCGCCCGCGCCAACTGATGCGTGAGGAACGGCACCCCCGCCGCCCTGACCATGGGTTTCGGGGTGTGCACCGTGAGCGGACGCAGCCGCGTGCCCTTACCGCCGACCAGGAGGATCGCTTCTGTCACCTGTCGTCTCTGCTTCCTGCCGGGACCGGCCGAGCTTCTTTCGGCCGGCCAGTGTATGCAGACCGTTCCATGGCGCCTTCGATGGCCGTGCGGTGTCCCGCCCTCAGCGGCCCTGGTACGTGGCCGCCGTCGAGCGGATCGTGCCGAGCTTGTCGTAGAGCTTCTTGCCGGGGCAGCTCGTGGCGAAGCCGTCGCGATGACCGGAGATGACGTTGAGTCGTACGTTCTTGCCCTTTCCGTAGAGATTGCCACCACCGGACTTCAGGTATGTCTTTCCGCGCGGATTCATGCCGTGCAGACCGAGCTTCCACGCGGTGAGCCGGGCGACCGCCTTCACGGCGGCGGAGGACGGCTTCTTGGAGGTGTAGGTGCCGAGGACGGCGATTCCCATGCTGTTGGAGTTGAACCCCAGGGTGTGGGCGCCCAGTACCGCCTTGGACACGCCTCCGGCCCGTC
Source organism: Streptomyces sp. WG5 (assembly GCF_049974565.1). NCBI lineage: Bacteria > Bacillati > Actinomycetota > Actinomycetes > Kitasatosporales > Streptomycetaceae > Streptomyces > Streptomyces sp. WG5. Next base: position 24,525 of record NZ_JBNGGC010000015.1, read on the forward strand.
CCTCGTAGATCTTTCCGCACTTGTCGATGAGGAAGTTGTAGCCGACGTCGCGCCAGCCCATGCTCGTGACGTGGTAGCGGTAGATACTGCGGATGACTGACGGTGCCTGCTTGCAGGTGTAGTTGTTGCCCGTGGCCGAGTGGTGCACGAAGGCCGTCTTGACCTTCTTCGTGTACACGAACTTCCTCTCGCGCAGCTTCTCGTCGGCGCCCCAGCCGCGGCGCGTGGTGATGCTCGGGCGGGGACCGACGTACGGCTTGGCCTTCTGCTGCGCCGTCTGCGCGCCGGTGCCGCCCAGGGCGACGAGTGCGGCCTCGGTCCGGGCACGGTCCAGGGCCGGGATCTCGGTGGCGCCGAGCGGGGCGAGGTCCGTGTTGACGGCGGACGCGGCGACGGCTTCCGGGGACTCGTCGGTCATGGACGTCATGGCGGACGTGGACGTCATGGCGGTGGTGCGGGGGCCCTCTTCCGGCCCGGGGGCCGCCGCGGGCGGGGCGCCCTCGCCGGGGTCGACGAGTTCGAGGCGCATCCCCGTGGGGAGGGGGGACGCGGTGGCCCGGACCGCCCCGCTGGCCTCCGTGTCAGGGGAGGTCTGGGTGGCCCGGGAGGTCTGGGTGGCCCGGGACGCCTGGGAGGTGCTCGACGCCGTTACCCGTACTTCCACGCCGTCGGACTCGCCCACCCACAGCGGAGCGGTGGCGCCGCGGACGCGGCCCGACGCGCTTTCGGGGGTGCCGGGGTCGGCGGCGTGGTCCGCGTTGTGGGTCTCCAGTTCCTGCCAGCCGGACCAGGCGCCGGTGGCGGTGGCGCGGGTCCGGACCTGGACGTGGCCGTGCAGTTCGGTGTCCGGGTTGTCCCAGACGACACCGACCAGCGAGAAGTGGCGTACGTCGCGGCGGGGCACGCCCTGTTCGACGGCGCCGGGGGTGCGGTTGTGGGTGAGGGGGGCGAGGGGCAGCGACTGGGTGCTGCCGGGGACGTACGCCTCGGGTCGCACCGTCCTGCCGGTCGTGGGCTCGGCCGCGGAAGTGGCCGCCGCCGCGGGCGGGGCGAGAGGGAGGGCCAGGGCGGCCGCGCACGTGACACCGATCGAGGAAGCAAGGAATCCACGCATGCCACCGATCGTGGACATCACCGTACAAATCTGTCTATCCGTGACCTGACGGGCTGTAGGGGGTTTTCGTCCGATCCGGTGGCCGCGCGGTACGCCGTACGCTCGGTGCGCGCCCGTGGGCCCGCGTACGCTTGCGCGGGTGAACGCGACCGACCGCACCCCTGCCGACCTGCTGAGTTCCGCGCTCGCCGCGGACCCGGGACGCCCCCTGGTGACCTTCTACGACGACGCCACCGGCGAACGCGTCGAACTGTCCGTGGCCACCTTCGCCAATTGGGTGGCCAAGACCGCGAATCTGCTCCAGGACGAACTGTCCGTCGAACCCGGCGACCGGGTCGCCCTGCTGCTGCCCGCGCACTGGCAGACGGCGGTGTGGCTGCTGGCGTGCGCGTCGGTGGGTGTCGTCGCCGACGTGGCGGGTGATCCGGCGGCGGCCGACGTGGTGGTGAGCGGGCCGGAGCCGGAGACGCTGGAGGCGGCGCGGACGTGCTCGGGCGCGCGGGTCGCGCTGGCGCTGCGGCCGCTCGGGGGGCGGTTCGTGCCGCGTCCGCCGGAGGGCTTCGCCGACTACGCGGTGGAGGCGCCGGGGCAGGGCGACCGGTTCGTGCCGTACGTGCCGGTGGACCCGGAGGCACCCGCGCTGATCGTGGCCGGGCGGGAGTTCAGCGGGGCGGAGGTCGTGGAGCGGGCCCGGGCGGAGGCGTCGGGGCTGGGCCTCACGGGACCGGGTGCGCGGATCCTGTCGGGGCTGCCGTACGACACGTGGGAGGGGCTGAGCGCGGGGCTGTACGCGCCGTTGGCCAGTGGAGGGTCGGTGGTGTTGTGCCGGCATCTGGATCAGGCGGAGGCGGGGGCCGTGGACCGGCGGATCGAGGCGGAGAGGGTGTCGGCCACGGCTCGTTGACCGTCCGCCCCTGAAGTCGACCATTCCGTCCCTGAGGCCGACCGTTGCGTCCCTGAAGCCCGGAAAACCGACCACTGCACCCCTGAGTCGACCGCTCGTCCCCCGGAGCCGGCCGCTCGCCTCGGCCGGACCGGCGCACCCCCGTTCGGGTCAGTCCCGCTCCGCCCCCGGCGCCCGCTCGGGGCATGGTCGTAGGAACGCACGCGTGCGGGACGGAGGGAGACGTGAGCGGTGACGACGCGGGTACGCCCCTCGGTGGGCCCGGACCCGGCGCGGGGGCTTCCGCGACCGGGGGCGGGCTGAGGCGGCGGCGTCGGAGGCGGCGGCTGGGGTGTTCGGGAATCGCCGTCGCCGTGCTGGCCGTGGCCGCCCTGGGCGTCGGGTGGACGGTGTACACCAGGCTGGACGGCAACATCACGTCGGACGATGCGGCGGCGGCCGAGCTCGCCCGGTACGCGGAGGAGCGGCCCGCCGCACTGGTCCGCGGCGCGCGGAACGTACTGGTGATCGGGTCCGACTCGCGGTCCGGTGACGGCAACGCGCGCTACGGGCGGGACTCCGGGACGGAGCGGTCGGACACCACGATCCTGCTGCATCTGGCCGCGGACCGGGACAGCGCCACCGCCGTCTCCCTCCCCCGCGACCTGATGGTGGACGTGCCCGGCTGCCGCCGGCCCGACGGGTCCCGCACCGCGCCGGTGTTCACGCAGTTCAACCACGCCTTCGAGGCGGGTGGTTCGGCATGCACGATCCGCACGCTGGAGAGGCTGACCGGCATCCGGATCGACCACCATGTCGTCGTCGACTTCCAGGGCTTCACGGAGATGGTCGACGCGCTCGACGGCGTCGAGGTGTGCCTGCGCGAACCGGTCGACGACGAGGACGCCGAACTGAGGCTGCCCGCGGGCCGGGTGACGCTCGACGGGGAGCAGGCGCTCGGCTACGTCCGCGCCCGCACGTCGCTCGGGGACGGCAGCGACACCGACCGGATGGACCGGCAGCAGCGGTTCCTGGGGGCGCTCGTCAACAAGGTGCAGAGCGATGACGTACTGCTGAATCCGGTGAAGCTGTACCCCGTTCTGGACGCGGCCACGTCGTCCCTCACGACCGATCCGGACCTGGCGAGTCTGCGTGGTCTGTACGACCTCGTGCGCAGGCTGCGCGGCATTCCCGCCGAGCGCGTGCAGTTCCTGACCGTCCCCAGGGAGTCGTACGCGGGTGACCCCAACCGCGACCAACTCGTGGAGCCCGACGCCGAGAAGCTCTTCACCCGCCTGCGGACGGACGAACCCGTGGCGGTCGCCGCGACCGCCGGGCGGGACACGGCGACCGGTTCCGGAAACCCCCGCGATCCCGGCCCCGGTGATTCTCCGGCGCCGACGTTCAGCGGGAACACCGCCGCGAAGGACATCTGCGGGTAAAACGCATTCCGGACGGCGCCGGGCGTACAAGTCATGTGCGGAGCGGACACGTCGGAGGAGGCACTTCTCCAATGAATGCGCCGTATTGCCCAGTTGTAAGTTCGATTAAATGCGTCACTTTCGTCGCCCTGTACCGAACAGGGCGGTTAGTGTGAGCGATCCGGTGTGCCCGGCCACGAGGCTCTGCCCGAGGCCGGGTGCCGAATGAGCTGGACCGGGCGCCGGAGGGGAAGGCGCCGCGTGGCACCGACGGAGGACTCGGACAACCGTGGACGCGCAAGGCCGTGGGCGGGCGGACGGTATCGACCCCGCAGACCAATGGGTACTCAATCCGCAGACCGGCGAATACGAATTGCGACTGACCCCTTCCGCACCGCAGTCGCCGGTCCCGCGGCCCCGGGGCGCCGCATCCGGCGGAATCCGCGATTCCCGCGATTCCCGCGGTTCCGGCGATGCGCGTGAACCCCACGGATCCGGCCCGCCCGGCGGCGCGCACGACCGCGGCGCACAGGCTTCGGCGACCGCCGGCCATGAGGTTCCCCCACCCCGCAGACGCCGTGCGGCACCCGAGGAGCCGCCACCCGGGCGGCGCGGGCGACGGCGGCCGGCGCAGAAGAAGTCGAAGGGCAAGAAGATCCTGCTGTGGACCGGCGGCACCATGGCGTTCGTCGTCCTCGCCGCCGGCACGGCCGGGTACCTCTACCTGCAGCACCTCAACGGCAACATCGAGTCCGTCCCCGACGACGGCGCGAGCACCGGTGGCTTCCAGAAGGACAAGGCGATCAACATCCTGCTGATCGGCACCGACAAGCGCACCGGCGCCGGCAACGAGGGCTACGGCGACACGGGCAGCGCCGGCCACGCCGACACCACGATCCTCCTGCACGTGGCCAAGGACCGCTCCAACGCCACCGCCCTCAGCATCCCCCGCGACCTGATAGTCGACATCCCCGACTGCCCGACCACGCAGGAGGACGGGACGACGAAGGTCATTGCGGGCTCCACCGGCGTCCGCTTCAACAACAGCCTCGGCCAGAGCGGCCGTACGCCCAGCTGCACCATGCGGACCGTCACCGAGCTGACCGGCATCACGCCCGACAACTTCATGGTGGCCGACTTCAACGCGGTCAAGACGCTCACGACGGCGGTCGACGGCGTCGAGGTGTGCCTGGCCAAGGACATCAACGACCCGGACTCGCACCTGAACCTGCCCAAGGGCCCGCACACGATCGAGGGCGAGCAGGCGCTGGCCTTCGTACGCACCCGGCACTCCGTGGGCTTCGGCGGCGACCTGAGCCGCATCGAGATCCAGCAGCAGTTCCTCAGCGCGCTGATGCGCAAGCTCAAGTCCAACGACACGCTCACCAGCCCGTCGAAGATGCTGAACCTGGCGGAGGCCGCGACCGAGGCACTCACCGTCGACTCCAAGCTGGACGACATCAGCAAGCTGAAGGACCTCGGGCTGGAGCTGGGCAAGCTCAACACCAAGAACCTGACCTTCGCCACGGTGCCGGTGAAGGACAACCCGGCCGAGAAGGTCCCGGTCACCGTCGTCCTCCAGGACGGGCCCGCCCAGCAGGTCTTCGACATGATCAGGAACGACGTCTCCTTCACCGAGGTCAAGCAGAAGGAGAAGGCGCAGGAGAAGAAGGAGGCCGCCGCCGTCGCCGCCCGCCTGCAGGGCGAGAAGTCCGACCCCTCCGAGGTTCGCGTCCGCGTCCTCAACGGCGGCGCCGCCGACGGCAGCGCCCAGCGGGAGCTCCGGTACCTCCAGACCGAGGCCGGCGTCCCCAAGTCCGAGAACGGTGGCAACGCCCCCGCGGACATCGCCAGGACCACCCTCGAATACGCCCCCGACCAGGCCGACCAGGCCCGCGCCCTCGCCGAGATCCTCGGCCTGTCCGGCGCCGCCATGAAACCCGGCGAGAGCGTCACCAACGCCCAGGGCCTGCCCACCATGACCCTCACCCTCGGCAAGGACTTCAAGGGCGCCGGAGTCAAACTCAACGCCACCTCCGGGCAGGCGCCCAAGGAGGTTCAGAAGTCCACGGCCGACAAGGTCGAGTGCGCGAAGTGACCTGACGGGCCCCGCGCGCATCTCCCCGTACGACCGCCCACCGGTACGGCCGACCATCGGTACGACCGCCCACCAGTACGGCCGTCCACCGGTACGGCCGTCCACCGGTACGGCCGGTCACCGGTACGGCCGGTCACTGCCGGGACCGGAGCAACCCGTGGGGACGGCCGTACAGCCAACGAGGGGCCCCGTACGTCCAACTGTGCGAACAGGTCGCGCACAGGGGCACGTTGGCGGGCCCGAGGGTGGGAGAGGGACATGACGCAGAGCAGGGTGCACGGGGAGGGAACACGACCGGGCGCCGTCCGGCACGCCCGCGGTGGCAGGGGCGGCAGGGAAGCCGGAAGGGGCTCTCCGGACGGCGGCGGCACGGGCACGGGCGGACAGGACGGCCCGGGGGGCGGGAACGGCAGCCGGTCCGGACGGCGGCGCGCCGGACGCCGGCACCGCGCACTCCGGTGGTCCGCGACGGTCCTCGCGGTTCTGATACTCGGCACGGCCGGCGCCGGATACCTCTACTACGAGCACCTGAACGGCAACATCGAGAAGGGCGAGCGCAGCAGCGGCGACTCCAAGGCGCACCGGACCGAGCCGAACGCGGCCGGACAGACTCCCCTGAACATCCTGCTGATCGGCTCCGACAGCCGCGCCTCCGACGCGAACGTGGCGCTGGGCGGCGGCAAGGACACGCGCGACAACCCGCCGCTGGGCGACGTGCAGATGCTCATCCACCTGGCCGCGGACCGCAAGAGCGCCGCGGTGGTCAGCATCCCGCGCGACACCCGGGTCGACATCCCCGAGTGCACCGACCCGGACAGCGGCGAGAAGTACCCGGCGACCAACACGATCATCAACGAGTCGCTGGGCCGCGGCGGCGCCGGCTGCACCCTGGCCACCTGGGAGAACCTCACCGGGGTCTACATCGACCACTGGATGACGATCGACTTCGCGGGCGTGGTGTCGATGGCGGACGCCGTCGGCGGGGTCGAGGTCTGCGTGAACCAGAACGTGTGGGACCGTCCGCTGCCCCGCGTGCCCGGCGGCTCGGGCCTGAAGCTGACGGTCGGCCCGCACAAGGTGCAGGGCGAACAGGCCCTCCAGTGGCTGCGCACCCGGCACGCCTGGGGCAGTGACGTGCTGCGGGCCCAGGCGCAGCACATGTACATGAACTCGATGATCCGCACCCTGAAGGAGCAGAACGTCTTCACCGACACCGGCAGGCTGATGGACCTGGCCGAGGCGGCCACGCGGTCCCTGACGGTCTCCGAGGAGATCGGCACGGTCAAGAAGCTCTACGACCTGGGCATGCAGCTCAAGACGGTGCCGACGGACCGCATCACCATGACGACGATACCCACCGTCCAGGACCACCGGAACGAGAACCACCTGCTCCAGGCGGGCGCCGACGCGGAGAAGATGTGGGCGATGCTCCGCGACGACGTGTCCTTCGACGACAAGGGCACCGAGGACACCGGAAACGACGCCGGAAAGGGGACGGGGGAGGAGACCGGAAAGGACACCGGAAAGGACACCGGCCGGACGCCTTCCGGCGACTCCCCCGCCGCCGACTCCGAGATCGGCGTCCTCGTCCGGAACGCCACCCGCTCCGCCACCCTCGGCCCGGTCGGTGGCCGTGCGGGCGCGCTCGCCCAGGCGCTGGTGGAGAAGGGTTTCGGCAAGGCGACGAAGGACGCCTCGGCCGCGCTCTCCGAGGAAAGGACCGTGGTCCGCTACCCGAACGCCGAGCTGGCGGGCGACGCCCGGCGCGTCGCCGAGGTGCTGGGAATTCCGGCGCGTGCGGTGCGGGAGTCGACGGACGTGTCCGGGATCACGCTCGTCGTGGGAGCGGACTGGCGCTCGGGCACGTCCTACCCGAAGCAGAAGACGCCCGAGGCCGGAGACCTGCCGGACAACAGCGACGCTCTCAACGGCTCGGACACCGGTAAGTGCATGGATGTGTACAAGCCCTACCGATGGTAGGAGCTTATGAAAATAGGAGGGATTGCCCTGTTGTAGGGGCGTCGAATTTGTCACCAGTGTCGTTCGACGCTGAACTGGGCCGATAGTGTGAGCGCTCCAGTGCCCCCGCTGCGAGGTCCGCCCTGGCGTCGTGCACTTGATGACCCTTACCGTGCGCCTTCCGGAGAAGGTGCCGCGTGGCCCCCGCCGGAGGATTGGGAGACCGTGGACGCGCAAGGACGTGGGCGGGCAGACAACGTCGATCCCGCAGACCAGTGGGTATTGAATCCGCGCACCGGTGAATACGAACTGCGACTGTCCCCTTCCGCACCGCAGTCGGCTGTCCCGGGCCCCCGCCGGGCCGCCCCCCGTGGCGCCGGCGCCACGGACGCCTCCGCGGCCGACGGCGGCACCGCCGGCCGGGCACGTCGTACGGCCGCGCCCGGCCGCGAGGTCCCGCCCCAGCGGCGGCGCCGTCCCACACCCGAGGAGCCGGTGCCCGGCCGGCGCGGGCGGCGGCCGGAGAAGAAGAAGTCGAAGGGCAAGAAGGTCCTGCTGTGGGCCGGCGGCAGCACGGCGTTCATCGTCCTGGCGGCCGCTGCCGGCGGCTACGCCTACCTCAAGCACCTCGAGGGGAACGTCTCGACGACGGACGTCGGCAACGCCGGCAGCAGCAGCTTCAAGAAGGACGAGGCCTTCAACATCCTCGTCATCGGCACCGACAAGCGCACCGGCGCCGGCAACGAGGGCTACGGCGACGCGGGCAGCGTCGGGCACGCCGACACCACGATCCTCCTGCACGTGGCCAAGGACCGCTCCAACGCCACCGCGCTCAGCATCCCCCGCGACCTGATCGTCGACATCCCCGACTGCGAGACCACGCAGGAGGACGGAACGAAGACGGTCGTCCCCGGGCAGCAGGACGTCCGCTTCAACAAGAGCCTCGGCGAGGGCGGCCGGAACGCGGGCTGCACCATGCGCACGGTGAAGGAAGCGACCGGTATCCAGCCGGACCACTTCATGATGGCCGACTTCAACGCGGTCAAGACGCTGACCACCGCGGTCGACGGGGTCGAGGTCTGCGTGGAGAAGGCCGTCGACGACAAGAAGTCCAAACTCAAGCTGCCCGCGGGCAAGTCCGTGGTCGAGGGCGAGGACGCACTCGCCTTCGTCCGCACCCGGCACGCCTTCGGCAACGAGGGCGACCTGGACCGCATCAAGGTGCAGCAGCAGTTCCTGGGCTCGCTCATGCGGAAGATGTCCTCCAGCGACACCCTGACCAGCCCCACCAAGCTGGTGAAGCTGGCCGAGGCCGCGACCAAGGCCCTGACCGTGGACAAGCCCATCGGCAACGTGGGCACGCTCAAGGACATCGCCCTGGAGCTGAAGAAGGTGCCGACGAAGAACATCACGTTCCTCACGGTGCCGGTGAAGGACAATCCCGCCGAGAAGATCAAGGCGACGGTCGTCCCCCTGGAGACGGAGGCGCCCCAGGTCTTCGACATGATCAAGAACGACATCTCCTTCACCGAGGTCAAGGAGCAGGAGAAGAAGGAGGCCGCGGCCGTCGCCGCCCGCCTCCAGGGCGAGAAGTCCGACCCCTCCGAGGTACGCGTCCGCGTCCTCAACGGCGGCGCCCCCAGCGGCAGCGCGGGCAAGGAGCTGACCTACCTCCAGACCGAGGCCGGCGTCACCAAGTCCGAGAACGCCGGGAACGCCCCCGCGGACATCGCCAGGACCACCCTCGAGTACGCCCCCGACCAGGCCGACCAGGCCCGCGCCCTCGCCGAGATCCTCGGACTGTCCGGCGCCGCCATGAAACCCGGCGAGAGCGTCACCAACGCCCAGGGCCTGCCCACCATGACCCTCACCCTCGGCAAGGACTTCAAGGGCGCCGGAGTCAAACTCAACGCCAAATCGATCAAGACGCCGGAGCTGGACAAGTCCACGGCGGACCAGGTGCAGTGCGCCAGTTGACCTGACGGGCCTGTCGTACGTCTCACAGGCAGGCGACGGGCCCGCGCCGTGGCGCGGGGGTGGGGAGGGACGCGGACGTGACGCGGAGCAGTGTGCAGGGGGAGGACACGCGGCAGGGCGCACCGGACGCCCCCGAGCGTGCGGAGACCGCCGTCGGCGGCGCGGAGGGCACCGGTGACGGCGACGGCGGTGCCGAAGCCGGCAGACGCCGGCCCCGCAGGGGACGCCGGGTGCTGCGCTGGACCGCGGTGACACTCGCCGTGCTCCTGGCGGGCACGGCCGGTGCCGGATACCTCTACTACGAGCGCCTCAACGACAACATCAAGAAGGACGCCCTGAACCTGGGCGACAACAAGGTCGCCGCGCCGACGCCGAACGCGGCCGGGCAGACCCCGCTGAACATCCTCGTGATCGGCTCGGACGCCCGGGACAGCGAGGAGAACCAGCAACTGGGCGGCGCCCGCGACACGTTCGGCGCCACACCGCTGGCGGACGTGCAGATGCTGGTGCACCTGTCCGCCGACCGCAGCAACATGTCGGTCGTCAGCATGCCGCGCGACACCCTCGTGGAGATCCCCAAGTGCACCGACCCGGACGACGGGAAGGTCTACCCGGCGAGCGAGGGCCGGACGATGACCAACCAGAGCCTCGGGCACGGCGGCCCCGGCTGCACGGTCGCCACCTGGCAGGAGCTCACCGGCATCCACATCGACCACTTCGTGATGGTCGACTTCGCGGGCGTGGTGTCGATGGCGGACGCCGTCGGCGGCGTCCCGGTCTGTGTGGACGCCAACATCCACTCGCGCGACGGCCAGGGCCACGGCTCCGGCCTGAAGCTGGAGAAGGGGACGCACCCGGTCAAGGGCGAGCAGGCCCTGCAGTGGCTGCGCACCCGCTACGGCTTCGACGACGGCAGCGACCTGGCGCGGGCCGAGGCCCAGCACATGTACCTGAACTCGATGGTCCGGACGCTGCGCGAGAACGCGACCCTGAGCAGCCCGAACAAGCTGCGCAGGCTGGCCGAGGAGGCCACCGGGGCGCTCACGGTCGACCCGGGCCTCGACACCGTCAAGAAGCTGTACGACCTCAGCAACGAGCTGCGCAAGGTGAAGCCGGAGCGCATCACCATGACCACGATGCCCAACCGGTACGTGGGCGCCCGCGTGGAACCGACCGAGGACGCGGAGCGGTTGTTCCGGCTGGTGCGGGAGGACATCGCGCTGGACGGCAAGGACGAGAAGAAGACGGCCGGCAAGAAGCCGGAGGTCCCGGGCGACCCGGCCGCCGCCGACGGCGAGATAGCGGTCCAGGTCCGCAACGGCACCCGCACCGACCGGCTCGGCGCGGCGCGCGGACGCGCGGACACGGTCGCCGGACTGCTGGTGGAACAGGGCTTCACCAAGGCGGTCACCGACCCCTCGGTGCTGCCCAGCGAGGACCTCACGGTCGTCCGCTACCCGAGTGCCGACCTGGAGGGCGACGCGCGGCGTGTGGCCGAGTCCCTGGGGATCCCGGCGAGTTCGGTGCGGCGGTCGACCGACGTCTCGGGGGTCACGCTGATCGTCGGCGCCGACTGGCGCGAGGGCACGGCGTACCAGGCGCCCGCGGCAGACGACAAGGCCCCGGAGTCGGCCGAGGCCCTCAACGGCGCGGACGAGGGCGCCTGCATGCACGTGAACCCGGCGTTCACCTGGTCCTGAGCGGCGTCACCGGGTTCCGGAGGCGTCCGTCACCAGGTTCCGGAGGCGTCGTCACCGGGTTCCGGCAGCGTCCGTCACCGGGTCCCGGCGGTGTCCGCGTCCGGCTGCACGGCCGGGCGCCGCGAGGCGATGACCCGCTTGGCCAGCGACCGCGGGCTGGTCAGGAAGCCCCAGCCCCACGACATGTGCATGGTCGCCAGCGCCACCGGGATCTGCGCCCGCGCCTTCAGCCCCAGCCCCTTGCCGGCCGGGACCGAGCCGGCGGCGATCGCGGCCAGGTAGCCGCCGGGGATCACGAAGCCCCACGGGGTGAGCGCCGCGCCGACCACGACACCGGCCGCGATGGCGCACACGGCCGTCGGCGGGGCGAGGTAGCGCAGGTTGATGGAGCCGGAGTGGTAGCGGGCGACGACGTGCCGCCAGCGGCCGTAGTCCTTGTACTGCTTGGCCAGCGCCCGCACGGACGGCCGGGGCCGGTAGGAGACCCGCAGCTCGGGCGAGAACCAGATCAGACCGCCGGCCTCGCGGATGCGGAAGTTCAGCTCCCAGTCCTGGGCACGGATGAACTCCTCGTTGTACCCGCCCTGCCGCTCCAGCGCCTCGCGCCGGAACACGCCCAGGAACACCGTCTCGGCGGGACCGGCCTCGCCGCCCGTGTGGAAGGCGGCGTTGCCCACGCCGATCTTCGACGTCATCGCGGCGGCGACGGCGTCCTCCCACGCGTTCTCGCCCTCGGCGTGCATGATGCCGCCGACGTTCTGCGCGCCGGTCTCCTCCAGCAGCCGTACGGCGGTGGCGATGTAGTTCGGCGAGAGCATGCCGTGGCCGTCGACACGGACGACGACCGGATGGCGGGAGGCCTTGATCGCGGCGTTCAGCGCGGCGGGCGTACGGCCGGTGGGGTTCGGCACGGTGTGCACGCGCGGATCCTCGGCGACGAGCTCGGCGGCGATCTCGTCCGTACGGTCCGCGGAGGGACCGAGGGCGATCACGACCTCCATCTCGCCGGCGTACTCCTGGGCGAGGATGGCGCGGACGGAGCCGCGCAGATGCCGTTCCTCGTTGAGGACGGGCATGATCACGGAAACGGCGGGCAGCCGCACGTCGGACTTGGCGTTCATCGGTGCTCACGTTACCGCGAACGGGGGACACGGGCGCGCGCCGCGGGGGTCACGGCCCCGGGCAGCAGATCGTATGGGCCTACGGTGCTCACGGATCGCACGTCCGGCCGCACGGCCCCGTCCTCGCGGAGGTGTCCCTTGCCCATGCCGCCCCGCTCCCCCCGGGTCCCGGCCTCGCCCCCCCGGGGCGGCCCGCCGCCGCAGCACGGCGGCTCCGGATCGTCCCGGCGCCCACCCGGTCCCCCCGTACGGCGGAGAAGGCCGCGCTGGGCCATGCGGGCGGTGACGGCACTGTCGGTGGTGGTGCTCGCCTCCGCGGGGATCGGGCACGCGGTGCTCGCCGGCCTGGACGCGGACATCTCACGGGTCGACGCCTTCAAGGACATGAAGAACCGGCCCCGGGACGGTGACGGCATGAACATCCTGCTGGTCGGCACCGACGGCCGCGACCGGATCAGCGAGGCGGAGCGGCAGGAGTACCGTCTCGGCGGCGCCCCCTGCCACTGCACCGACACGATCATGATCGTGCACATCTCGGAGGACCGGGAACGCGCCAGCGTGGTCAGCCTGCCGCGCGACTCGTACGCCGAGACGCCCGACCACACCGACCGCACCACCGGCGAGCACCACGAAGGGCACCCCCTCAAGCTGAACGCGGCCTACGCCGAGGGGGGTCCGCAGCTGACCGTCCGCACCGTCGAGAAAATGACCCGCGTGAAGATCGACCACTATCTGGAGGTCGACTTCACCAGCTTCATGAAGACGGTGGACGTCCTCGGCGGTGTGCGGATCTGCACCGCCCAGCCGCTCAGGGACAGCCACACCGGGCTCGACCTGCCGGCCGGCACCCACCGGCTGATGGGCGGGCAGGCGCTTCAGTACGTCCGCGCCCGCCACCTCGACGGGACCTCGGACCTGAGCCGGATGCAGCGCCAACAGCGCTTCCTGGCCGCCCTGATCGACCGGGCGACCTCCTCGGGGCTGCTGCTGAACCCGCTCAGGTTCCGCGACGTCATCCAGGCGGTGCTCGGCTCGGTACGGGCGGACAGGGGGTTCGGCACCGACGAGCTGCTGACGCTCGGGCGGGCGATGCGGAACTTCTCGCCGTCCTCGTCCGAGTTCACCACCGTGCCCGTCGCCGAGACGGGCCACGACGTCAAGGGCATCGGCTCGACCCTGAAGTGGGACCCCGTGGAGTCCGAGCGGCTCTTCGACGCCCTGCGCGAGGACAGGCGCCTGGCCGCGCCGGAGCGGAGGCCCGAGGGTCCGGCGCCGGTGCGTGTCCCGGTGGACCCGGGGCAGGTCCGGGTCCAGGTGGAGAACGGCACGCGTACGCCGGGGCTCGGCAAGCGGGTGGACGACGCGCTGGCCGCGGCCGGGTTCCGCACCACCCGGGCCCCCAGGAACGCCACCGACCACGCGGTCGAGCGGACCGTCGTCGTCTTCGACCCCCGCTGGCACCTCTCGGCGAAATCCCTGGCCGCCGCCCTGCCCGGCAGCGAGCTGCGGCCGGCCGAGGGGCAGGGCCCGACCCTGAAGGTGATCGCGGGCGCCGGCTTCGAGGGGGTCGTGGAGGTGAAGCCGGCCGACCCGCCGCGGGAGACGGGCACGGTGGTGCGCGGCGACGAGGTGGCCTGCGGGAAGAAGTGACCCGTCGGGGTCTCAGTCGCCGGAGACGGTGACCTTCTCGTCGTTCTTCAGCTGCTCCACCAGCTTCTTCACCTTGGCGTCGTCCCACTTGAGGTTGGAGCCGACGCTGCCCGAGACCGGCATGTTCATCGACGTGCCGTCGCCGCCGCTGACGCTCTTCATCGCCCAGAACATGCCGGCCAGGTCGAACAGGCCCATGTCCTTGTCGACGATGAGGGAGTCCAGGCCCGCGCCCATGGTCGGGTACAGCTTGAACGGGTTGAGGACGGTCGACGGGGTGGCCACCTGGCTCGCCAGCGCCGACAGGAACTTCTGCTGGTTCTTCGTCCGGTCCAGGTCGGAGCCGGCCAGCGCGTACCGGGTGCGGACGAAGGCGAGGGCGTCCTCGCCGTTCAGGGTCTGCTTGCCCTTCTTGAGGTCGGCGCCGGACTTCGTGTCCTTGATGTCCTGCGGGATGTCCATCTCGACGCCGCCGACCGCGTCCACGATGTTCGCGAAGCCGGCGAAGCCGATCTCCACGTAGTGGTCCAGGCGCAGACCGGTGTTGTGCTCGATGGTGCGCACCAGCAGTTCGGGGCCGTCCTCCGCGTACGCGGCGTTCAGCTTCACGTGCCGGCCGGTGCCCTCGTACTTCTTGCCGGACTCGGAGCCGACGAAGCTCGGGATCTCCACGTCCGAGTCGCGGGGCAGCGAGATCAGCGTCGACCCGTTGTCCCCGGTGTGCAGGATCATCATCGAGTCGGTGCGCTTGCCCTCGGCGGAGCCGGTGTGCAGGTCCTTCTTCTGCTCGTCGGTCATGCCCTCGCGGCTGTCGGAGCCGACGATCAGGTAGTTCGTGCCCTCGCCGGCCTCCGGCCGCTCGATGACCTTGGACAGGTCGACCTCGCGGTTGAGCTTGGAGTCGGCCCAGAAGTACGTGCCGACGGTGGTCACGACCAGCGCGGTCACCACCGTGATCGCGGTCCACTTGATCCGGCGGCGCCAGTCCGGCGCGGGCCGGCCCGCGCCGGGACCGCCGGGTCCGGAGCCGGGGCCCCGGCCGCCGGGGCTGCCGTAGACCTGGCCGGTGTTGTAGCCGCTGTCGTACCCGTCCTGCCCCGCGTGGCCCTGACCGTCGGCGTACGCCGGCTGCCGCGGGACTCCGGTGCCGTACGGCGGTGCCGCCGGGCCCGGTCCGGGCGGCGGCGCCTGGCCGCGGCGGACCTGTCGCATCACGCGGGCGCTCTCGGGCCGCGCGCTCGCGCTGCCGCGTCCGTAGCCGCCGCCTCGGTTGTCGCCGGTCCGTCCCTCGGGCCAATCAGTCATGCGCACCAGTGTGCAGGTCCGCACCACGGCCCATAAGGGCCGTCGGAAAATAAGGTCAGCGCTGTTGCGAAGCTGACACAAATTACTGGCATGTCGCCCCGGCATAAGGTGGAGGCCATGACAGACCAGGCAGAACAGGCCTCGACCTCGCAGTCGGCGACTCCGGAGATCCCGGGCAAGCCGACCTCGGCCTCCCGCACCACCCTCAGCCACATCATGACCCACAGCGACACCAACCTCCTGGGCACGGTGCACGGCGGAGTGATCATGAAACTCGTCGACGACGCGGCGGGCGCCGTGGCCGGGCGGCATTCCGGCGGCCCCGCCGTCACCGCGTCCATGGACGAGATGGCGTTCCTCGAACCGGTCCGCGTCGGCGACCTCGTCCATGTGAAGGCCCAGGTCAACTGGACCGGCCGCAGCTCCATGGAGGTCGGCGTCCGGGTCCTGGCCGAACGCTGGAACGAGTCCGCCCCGGCCACCCAGGTCGGCTCGGCGTACCTGGTCTTCGCGGCGGTCGACGCGGACGGCAGGCCGCGCGCGGTCCCGCCGGTCCTCCCGGAGACCGGGAAGGACAAGCGCCGCTACCAGGAGGCCCAGATCCGCCGCACCCACCGCCTGGCCCGCCGCCGCGCGATCATGGAGCTGCGGGAGCGCCGGGCGGCGGAGGGGTACGAGGACTGACCGTCCGGGGGCGGCTTCCGGGGCCGGCGCGGAGGCGCGGTTGAGCGGGTACCGCGCCGTACGGCCCTCGACCCGCGTACGGCCGAGGGCGACGTGGCCGCCGCCTTCACCACCCCCGCGGCCGGCGCCGGCGGTGTCCCCGGAGGGACAGGGCCGGCGCCCGTGCCCCAGGGGCCCTACGGCAGGTTGCGCGCCATCACGATGCGCTGGACCTGGTTGGTGCCCTCGTAGATCTGTGTGATCTTCGCGTCGCGCATCATGCGCTCCACCGGGTAGTCGCGGGTGTAGCCGTAGCCGCCGAGGAGCTGGACCGCGTCCGTGGTGACCTCCATCGCCACGTCCGAGGCGAAGCACTTCGCCGCCGCGCCCTGGAAGGTGAGGTCGCTGTCGCCGCGCTCGGACTTGGCCGCGGCGGCGTACGTCAGCTGGCGGGCGGCCTCGATCTTCATGGCCATGTCGGCGAGCATGAACTGGATGCCCTGGAAGTCGGCGATGGGCTTGCCGAACTGCTTGCGCTCCTGGACGTAGCCCTTGGCGTAGTCGAGGGCGCCCTGGGCGATGCCGAGGGCCTGGGCGGCGATGGTGATGCGGGTGTGGTCCAGCGTCTTCATCGCCGTGGCGAAGCCGGTGCCCTCCTCGCCGATCATGCGGTCGGCGGGGATGCGGACGTTGTCGAGGTAGACCTCGCGGGTCGGGGAGCCCTTGATGCCGAGCTTCTTCTCCGGGGCGCCGAAGGAGACGCCCTCGTCGGACTTCTCGACGACGAAGGCGGAGATGCCCTTGGAGCGCTTGGTGGGGTCGGTGACGGCCATCACCGTGTAGAACTCCGACTCGCCCGCGTTGGTGATCCAGCGCTTGACGCCGTTCAGGATCCAGTGGTCGCCGTCGCGGACCGCCCTGGTCTTCATGCCGGCCGCGTCGGAGCCCGCGTCGGGCTCGGAGAGGCAGTAGGAGAACATGCCGTCGCCCTTGGCGAGCGGGGTCATGTACTTCTTCTTCAGCGCCTCGGAGCCGGAGAGGATCACCGGCAGGGAGCCGAGCTTGTTCACGGCCGGGATGAGGGAGGAGCTGGCGCAGACGCGGGCGACCTCCTCGATGACGATCACCGTGGCGAGGGCGTCGGCGCCCGCGCCGCCGTACTCCTCGGGGACGTGCACCGCGTGCAGGTCGTTCGCGGTCAGCGCGTCGAGGGCCTCCCGCGGGAAGCGGGCCTCCTCGTCCACCGCGGCGGCGTGCGGCGCGATCTTCGCCTCGGCCAGGGAGCGGACGGCGTCCCGGAGCATGTCGTGCTCCTCCAGCGGGCGGTACAGGTCGAAGTCAGCCGATCCGGCCAAGGTCTCTCACGCTCCCAAACACTGTGGTGCTGACGCTAACTACCGTTAAGTAACTCCGGATTTTATGCTCCATCCACGGTGGTGGATAGGTGAGCTTGACGACAGCGGGAAACCTGCCCGTCGAGGTGCTTTCCCATGCCCCGGATATGCTCGGGCGCGCACGCCTGCCGTACACCTCTGGAGCACCCATGGCCCTCAAGATCACCGTGATCGGTACCGGCTATCTCGGCGCGACCCATGCGGCGGCCATGGCCGAGCTCGGTTTCGAGGTACTGGGCCTGGACGTGGTGCCCGAGAAGATCGAGATGCTCCAGCGGGGCCAGGTCCCGATGTACGAGCCGGGGCTGGAGGAACTGCTCCGCAAGCACGTCGCCGGGATCGAGGGGGCCAGCGGGCGACTGCGCTTCACCACCGACTTCGCGGAGGCCGCGGCCTTCGGCGACGTGCACTTCCTCTGCGTGAACACGCCGCAGAAGCACGGCGAGTACGCCTGCGACATGTCGTACGTCGACTCCGCGCTGGCCTCACTGGCGCCGCACCTGTCCGGCCCCGCGCTCGTGGTCGGCAAGTCGACCGTGCCCGTGGGCTCCGCCGACCGGCTGGCCCGCTACCTCGCCGAGCACGCGCCGGCCGGTGCCGATGCCGAGCTGGCCTGGAACCCGGAGTTCCTGCGCGAGGGCTTCGCCGTCGAGGACACGCTGCACCCCGACCGGATCGTGGTCGGCGTGCGCAGCGAGCGGGCCGAGAAGCTGCTGCGCGAGGTGTACGCGACGCCGGTGGAGGAGGGGACGCCGTTCGTCGTCACCGACTTCCCGACGGCGGAGCTGGTGAAGACCTCCGCGAACTCCTTCCTCGCCACCAAGATCTCCTTCATCAACGCGATGGCGGAGGTGTGCGAGGCCGCGGACGGCGACGTCGCCAAGCTGGCCGAGGCGATCGGGTACGACGACCGGATCGGGAAGAAGTTCCTGCGGGCCGGGATCGGGTTCGGCGGCGGCTGTCTGCCGAAGGACATCCGGGCGTTCATGGCGCGCGCCGGTGAGCTCGGCGCCGACCAGGCGCTGACCTTCCTGCGCGAGATCGACTCGATCAACATGCGCCAGCGCGGCCAGATGGTGGAGCTGACCCGGCAGGCGCTGGGCGGCGGCCCGTTCCTGGGCAAGCGGGTCGCGGTGCTCGGGGCCAGCTTCAAGCCCGACTCGGACGACGTACGGGACTCGCCCGCGCTGAACGTCGCCGGGCAGGTCCACCTCCAGGGCGCCCAGGTGACGGTGTACGACCCCAAGGGCATGGAGAACGCCCGGCGGCTGTTCCCGACGCTCGGGTACGCCGACACCGCCCTGGAGGCGGTGCGGGGTGCCGACGTCGTCCTGCACCTGACGGAGTGGCGGGAGTTCCGCGAGCTGGACCCGGCGACGCTGGGCGAGGCCGTGGCCGCCCGGGTGATCCTCGACGGGCGCAACGCCCTGGATCCCCAGGTCTGGCGGAAGGCCGGCTGGACGTACCGGGCGATGGGCCGGCCGACCGCGTAGCCCGTACCGGATGGACGGTGACGCCGGTTCGGCCGAGGCTCAGTCGGCCGGACCGGCGCCCGTCGCATTCTGCCCCACGCGGCGGCGTACGAGGCGGCGCGCCCCGTGCGGGTCACGCTCCTTTGGCGCGGTACCGCCGCATCTTGGCGCGGGCGCCGCACACCTGCATGGAGCACCAGCGGCCGCGTCCGGCCGGGCTGCGGTCGTAGTAGGCCCAGTGGCAGTCGGCGGCCTCGCACGCCTTCATCCGGGTCCAGGTGCCCGCGACCAGTGCCTCGGCGACGGCGGCGGCGACACGGGCGGGCAGGGAGCCGTCCCGGGCCGGGACGAGGGCGGCGGAGCCGTCGGCCGTGTCGACCGCCACCACCAGCGGGGCCCCGGCCAGCAGCTCGCCCAGCGGGGTCACCGCGCGGTGCGGTGAGTGGCCGGCGTGGGCGAGCAGGGTGGCGCGCAGAGACTCGCGCAGGTCGCGCGCCCCGGGTACCTCGTCCTCCGTCAGGCCGAAGGGCGCCCGCCCCTCCGGCGTGTCCAGCGTGTCGGCGCCCGTTTCGATGTCCAGCGTGTTCACCAGGGACCGGACCAGCTCCAGCCCTCCCGGCGCGGGCGATCTCTCACTCATGCTTGCGACGTTACCGCCCATGGGGCAGCATGCAGTAACCGTTACCGGTTACCCGCACCTTGCGGGTAACCGAGACCATGCACTCAAGGAGGAAGTCATGGCTGTCGCCGAACTGGGCGTCGTCGTCCTGGACTGTCCCGATCCCCGCGCACTGGCCCGCTTCTACGCCGACGTGCTCGGCGGCACCGTCGAGGACAAGAGCGACGACCGGTACGAGTGGGTCGACCTGAACCTGCCCGGCGGGCGGACGCTGGCCTTCCAGGGCTCCCCCGGCCACGTACCGCCGAAGTGGCCCGGGCCGGACGGCGCGCAGCAGTTCCACCTCGACCTCGACGTGAAGGACCTGGACGCGGCGGAGAAGGCCGTGCTGGAGCTGGGCGCGCGGCCGCTGGACGCGGAGGACCGGGCCCGGTCCTTCCGGGTTTACGCGGACCCGGCCGGGCACCCGTTCTGCCTCTGCGCCTGCTGAGCAAGGACCGGACCGCCAACACCGGAGGTTCCCCCATGGCACCCGTGGCACCCGTGGCACGTTTCCGTTCCGTCGTCGTCGACTGTCCGGAGCCCCGCGAGCTGGCCCGCTTCTACGCGCGGGTCGGCGGCGGCACCCCCGAGGAGCAGGACCCCGACTGGGTGGTGCTCCAGGTGCCCGGCGGGCCGCGGCTGGCCTTCCAGCGCGCACCCGGTCTGACCCCTCCGGAGTGGCCGCGCGCCGATCGGAACGCGCAGCAGTTCCACCTCGACTTCGACGGCGGGGCGACGTGGGAGGAGATGGACGCGGCGCACGAGAAGGTGCTCGCGCTGGGTGCCCGGCCGCTGGACCTGGAGGACCGGGAGAAGAAGGACTTCATGGTGTACGCCGACCCGGCGGGGCACCCGTTCTGCCTGTGCCGGATCGAACACGCGTGACGGCCGGCTCGTGACGGCCGGCTCGTGACGGCCGGCTCGTGACGGCTAGCCGTCGAGCTCGGCGATCGTCGCCGTCGACGGCTCCCGGCGCAGCGCCGCCGCCCGCGCGGTGAAGGCCGCTCCGCGCAGGACGCGCTGGACGTTGCCCCAGGTCAGCAGGGCCACGTCGGACTCGTCCCAGCCGCGTCGCAGGAGTTCGGCGATGAGCCTCGGATAGCAGGAGGCGTCGCCCAGTTCCAGCGGGTGGGCGATGCCGGTGTCGTAGGTGCCGGACAGGCCGACGCTCTGCGGGCCGGCCACCGTGCGGACGTGGTCGAGGTGGTCGGCGACGTCCCGGACCGTCGGGCCGGTCTGCTCGGCGGTCAACGGCACCATGCACAGGCCTCCTGCCGCGCCCAGCTCGACGAGCAGGTCGTCGGGGAGGTTGGCGGGGTGCGGGCGCAGGGCGCGGGCGGCGGAGCGGGTGCACAGCACCGGCGCCTTGGAGACGGCGAAGGTACGGCGGACGGTCTCGGCGCAGGCGCCGGAGAGGTCGGCGACGACGCCGAGCCGGTTCATCTCGCGGACGACCTCCTCGCCGAACCGGGTCAGGCCCGCCTCGCTCGCCCAGGTCGCCCCGGTCAGCGTCAGCACGCGCAGACCGAGGGCGTACAGCGAACGCAGGATGCCGAGGCAGTCGCCGATCGCGGCGGCGCCGGCGGGGCCGGGCAGCACGGCGACCCGGCCGCAGTTGCGGGCGTCTATGGCCTGCCCGGCGTCGTACGCCAGCCGCAGCCCGTCCGGGTGGGCCCGCACGACCGTCTCGACCAGGTCCAGCTGCTCCAGGGTCGCGCCCACCGCCCGGTCGCCGTCGACGGCCTCGGGCAGGTGCAGCGACCAGAACAGCGCGCCCACCCGGCCCTCGCGCAGCCGCGGCAGGTCGGTGTCGACGACGCTCTCGCCGAGCTCCAGGTCGTACCAGGGCAGGTGCTTGAGCCTGCGGGACAGTCCGCTGTAGCCGTCGGCGACGGGATGGGCGGCCAGTACGGCGTGGGCCCGGGCCAGCGGCTCGTCGTCGGGGTCGGACACGGGCGCGCAGGGCTCCGGCGGGAACGCCGCCGCGGCAGGCGCCGTGGAAAGCTCGTCGAGTCCGCCGGCATCGGTGCGGGTGTGCAGGTCGTCCTGGAGGTCTGCCATGGCGGGCTCCGTACGGTCGTCGTGCGTTGTCGTCACCGTCGCACGGAGCGGAAAGGGCTTCCTGGTGGGTGGGGCGTTCGGGGTAGCCGGTCGGCCCCGGGCCGCGTCGATCACCTCGTCCAGGATGTCCCGGGAACGGAGCAGGCCGGCGATGGTCCGGTCGATGCGGGCGCGCGCTGCGGCTGGGCGCGCCGCTGAACCCGGTGCGGGACCGGTACCTGATGTACGAGGGCGGGGCGACCGGGTACACCGGCTGCCCCGCCCTCGGACCCTCCGGAACGGAGACGGCTTGAGACGGCTCAGCCGTCCAGCTCCTCCAGCGTCGCGTTGGACGGCCCCCGCGTCGCCCGGAGTCCCCGGGCCACGTCCTCGGCGGCGCCCAGCACCCGGACCGCGTTCTTCCAGGTGAGCTTGGCCAGGTCGGCCCGGGACCAGCCGCGGTCGAGCAGTTCGGCGATCAGGTTCGGGTAGCCGGCGACGTCGCCGAGACCGTCCGGGGTGAAGGGCGTCCCGTCGTAGTCGCCGCCGATGCCGAGGTGGTCGACGCCCGCGGCCTCGCGCATGTGGTCGAGGTGGTCGGCGACCGTGGACACCGTGGCGACCGGCCGCGGGGTGCGCTCCTCGAACGCGCGGTGGACCTTCATCGCCTCGGGGCTGGTGTCGAGGTGGTGGAAGCCGTGCGCGCGCATGTTGTCGTCGGCCTCGGCCGTCCAGTCCACGGCCGCCTGGAGCACGAACTTCGGCACGAACGTCACCATCGCCATGCCGCCGTTGGCGGGCAGGCGCTCCAGCACGTCGTCCGGGATGTTGCGCGGATGGTCGCAGACGGCCCGCGCGGAGGAGTGCGAGAAGATCACCGGCGCGGTGGAGGTGTCCAGCGCGTCCCGCATCGTCGTCGCGGCGACGTGCGAGAGGTCGACCAGCACGCCCTCGCGGTTCATCTCCCGCACGACCTCCCGGCCGAAGGCCGACAGGCCGCCCACGCCGGGCTCGTCGGTCGCCGAGTCCGCCCACGCGACGTTGTCGTTGTGGGTGAGGGTCAGGTAGCGCACGCCGAGCGCGTACAGCGCGCGGAGCGTGGCGAGCGAGTTGTCGATGGAGTGGCCGCCCTCGGCGCCCATCAGCGAGGCGATGCGGCCCTCGGCGCGCGCGGCCTCCATGTCGGCGGCGGTGAGCGCGGCCCGCAGGTCCCCGGGGTGGCGGTCGATCAGCCGCCGTACGCAGTCGATCTGCTCCAGCGTCGCCGTGACCGCGCCGGGCAGGTCCGAGCGGACGTACACCGACCAGTACTGCGCGCCGACGCCGCCGGCCCGCAGCCGGGCGAGGTCGGTGTGCAGGTGGGCCGACTGGTCGGCGGCGATGTCACGGGCGTCGAGGTCGTAGCGGACCTGCTCGCGCAGCGCCCAGGGCAGGTCGTTGTGGCCGTCGACGACGGGGAACTCGCGCAGCAGCTCACGGGCGCGGTCCAGTGCGGCTGACGAATCCGGTGAAGCCGATGAGTCCGATGAGTCCGATGAGGTCATGGGCGTCTACTTCCCGAATCCGAAGGCCGCCGACCCCTCGACCTTGGTGCGCAGCCGCTTGCCCTTCTCCGTGGCCTGGTCGTTGAGGTCCTGCTGGAACTCGCGCATGCGGGCCAGCAGCTCCTCGTCGTGGGCGGCGAGCATCCGCGCGGCCAGCAGTCCGGCGTTGCGGGCGCCGCCGACGGAGACGGTGGCGACGGGCACACCGGCCGGCATCTGCACGATGGACAGGAGGCTGTCCATGCCGTCGAGGTACTTCAGCGGCACCGGCACGCCGATGACGGGCAGCGGGGTGACGGAGGCGAGCATGCCGGGCAGGTGGGCGGCGCCCCCGGCACCGGCGATGATCGCCTTCAGTCCGCGGCCGGCGGCCTGCTCGCCGTACGCGATCATCTCGTGCGGCATGCGGTGGGCGGAGACGACGTCGACCTCGTAGGCGATCTCGAACTCGTCGAGTGCCTTGGCGGCGGCCTCCATGACGGGCCAGTCGGAGTCCGACCCCATGACGATGCCCACGACCGGACTGACCGGGCTGGCCTGGCTCATTCGGTGATCGTCCCTCTCAGGTAGCCGGCAGCGTGACGGGCGCGCTCCAGCACGTCGTCCAGGTCGTCGCCGTAGGTGTTGACGTGGCCGACCTTGCGGCCGGGCTTCACGTCCTTGCCGTACATGTGGATCTTGAGCTGGGGGTCGCGGGCCATGCAGTGCAGGTACGCGGAGTACATGTCCGGGTAGTCGCCGCCGAGGACGTTGACCATGACCGTCCACGGGGCGCGCGGGCGCGGGTCGCCGAGGGGGAGGTCGAGGACGGCGCGGACGTGGTTGGCGAACTGCGAGGTGATCGCGCCGTCCATCGTCCAGTGGCCGGAGTTGTGCGGGCGCATCGCCAGTTCGTTGACGAGGATGCGGCCGTCGCGGGTCTGGAACAGTTCGACGGCGAGGTGCCCGACGACGCCCAGTTCCTTGGCGATGCTGAGCGCCATCTCCTCGGCGCGCAGGGCCAGGTTCTCGTCGAGGTCGGGGGCGGGCGCGATCACCGTGTCGCAGACGCCGTCGACCTGCCGCGACTCGACGACGGGGTAGGCCACCGCCTGGCCGTGCGGGGAGCGGACCACGTTGGCGGCGAGCTCGCGGACGAAGTCCACCTTCTCCTCCGCCAGCACGGGGACCCCGGCCCGGAAGGGCTCGGCGGCCTCCTCCGCGCAGTCCACGACCCACACGCCCTTGCCGTCGTACCCGCCGCGGACCGTCTTGAGGACGACGGGGAATCCGTCGCCCTCGGCGGCGAAGGCGGCCACGTCGGCCGGATCGCGCACGATCCGGTGCCGCGGGCAGGGCACGCCGATCGCGTCGAGCTTCGCGCGCATCACGCCCTTGTCCTGGGCGTGCACGAGCGCGTCGGGCCCGGGGCGCACGGGGATGCCGTCCGCCTCCAGGGCCCTGAGGTGCTCGGTCGGCACGTGCTCGTGATCGAAGGTGATCACGTCACAGCCGCGCGCGAACTCGCGCAACGTGTCCAGGTCGCGATAGTCGCCGACGACGACTTCGTTCACGACCTGCGCCGCAGAGTCCTGAGGAGTGTCACTGAGAAGCTTGAACCTGATGCCCAGCGGGATGCCCGACTCGTGTGTCATACGAGCGAGCTGGCCACCGCCGACCATGCCGACTACCGGGAACGTCACACCCCTAGCGTATCGGCCGCGCGGGGCCCACCTGTTTACCGGCCGTTTCCCCGGGGCCGGGGCCCCCTTTCCCGTCGCCCGGCATCCGTCCGCAGGAAGATCGCGCGTCCCGGTGGTTAGCATGAACGGATTGACGCCAACCGATGGACGGGGGCCTGCACAACCATGGGACATGGTTCCTCGGGTGCTCATACGGCTCCCCCGACGCCTCCGGCGACCCGCGGCGCGGTGCGGGAGCGGATCGAAGGGCTGCTCCGTGAGGTCGTGAAGTTCGGCGCGGTGGGCGGCGCGGGGGTTCTCGTCAACCTCCTCGCCTTCAACCTGATACGGCACGTGACCGACCTCCACGTGGTGCGCGCCAGCATCCTCGCGACCGTCGTCGCGATCGTCTTCAACTACCTGGGTTTCCGCTACTTCACGTACCGGGACCGCGACAAGAGCCGCCGGACCCGCGAGATGTCGCTGTTCCTGCTGTTCAGCGCGGTCGGGCTGGTGATCGAGAACGGTGTGCTCTACACGGCGACGTACGGCTTCGGCTGGGACAGCCCGCTGCAGAGCAACATCTTCAAGTTCCTCGGCATCGGCATCGGCACGCTGTTCCGCTTCTGGTCGTACCGCAGCTGGGTCTTCCGCGCGCTGCCGGACCACGAGCCGGTGACGCGGGCCGAGACCTTCCTGGAGCACGAGCAGCCCACGGCGGTGCGCACCTCGGACGGCACCCCCGCGGCACACCGCTGACCGCGACCCGCCGGCCTCCTAGCGCACCGTCTCCCCGGAGTCACCGGACGACTTCTTCGGCGGCTGCGTGCGCGACAGGAACAGGCCGAACACCGGGGGGCGGCCCTGGAGGAGCTCCAGCCGGCCGCCGTCGGCCTCGGCGAGGTCGCGGGCGACGGCCAGGCCGATGCCCGTGGAGTTCCGCCCGCTGATCGCGCGTTCGAAGATCCGCGCCCCCAGGTCGCCCGGGACGCCGACCCCCTCGTCGGTGACCTCGACGACCGCCTGGTTGCCGGTCACCCGGGTCCTCAGGGCCACCGTGCCGCCGCCGTGCATCAGGGAGTTCTCGATCAGCGCGGCCAGGACCTGCGCCACGGCGCCCGGGGTGCCCACGGCCGTCAGATGCCGCTTGCCGGAGCTGACGATCGCCCGCCCCTCGCTGCGGTAGGCGGGGCGCCACTCGTCGATCTGCTGCTGGATGACGTCGTCCAGCTCGAAGGTGACGGCGGAGCCGCTGCGCGGGTCGCGGGAGTTCGTCAGCAGCCGGTCGACGACGTCCGTCAACCGCTCCACCTGCGACAACGCGATCGTCGCCTCCTCCTTCACCGTCTCCGGGTCGTCGGTGAGGGTGATCTCCTCCAGCCGCATCGACAGCGCGGTCAGCGGCGTGCGCAGCTGGTGGGAGGCGTCGGCGGCCAGGCGGCGCTCGGCGGTGAGCATCCGGGCGATGCGCTCGGCGGAGGAGTCCAGCACATCCGCGACGCGGTCCAGCTCGGGGACGCCGTAGCGCTTGTGGCGGGGGCGCGGGTCGCCGGAGCCGAGCCGTTCGGCGGTCTCGGCGAGGTCGGTGAGCGGGGAGGCGAGGCGGTTGGCCTGCCGGATCGCCAGCAGCACCGCGGCGACCACCGCGAGCAGCGACACCAGTCCGATGATCAGCAGGGTCCGGCCGACCTCACGGGTCACCGAGGAACTCGGCTCCTCGACGAGGACCGTCTCGCCCTCCTCGCCGGTGGCCTTGCCGCGGATGACCTCGCCGGCCGGCCGACTGCCGACCTCGATGACCGGTTTGCCGGGGATCCGGATCTCCGCGTACCGGGCGTCCCGGACCTGCTCCCGCAGGAACTTGGCGTCGACCGATCCGGTGCCGAGCAGCCGGCTGTCCACGATGCTGGCCAGCCGGACCGCCTCCAGGTCGACCCGTTCCTGGGCGGAGCTGCTGATCGTCCGGGCCTCGACGAGTACCAGGGAGACGCCGAAGACGGCGATCACGACGAGCACCACGGCGAGCGTGGACTGGATCAGTCGGCGGCGCATGTCCTCTTACCCGGGCGGGCCCTGAGATCTTGTCGGCGGTTCGGTCCTTCGCGGCGGCTCGGCCGTACGCGGCGGTGCGGTTCCCTCGTGTGCGGGCGCCGGCTCAGTTCTTCTCGAAACGGAAGCCCACGCCGCGCACGGTGGCGATGTAGCGTGGGTTCGCCGCGTCGTCCCCCAGCTTCTTGCGGAGCCAGGAGATGTGCATGTCGAGGGTCTTGGTCGACGACCACCAGGTGGTGTCCCAGACCTCGCGCATCAGCTGGTCGCGGGTGACGACCCGGCCGGCGTCGCGCACCAGCACCCGCAGCAGGTCGAACTCCTTGGCGGTGAGCTGGAGCTCCTCCTCGCCCATCCAGGCCCGGTGGGACTCGACGTCGATGCGCACGCCGTGCGTCGCGGGCGGCTGCGGGGGCTCCACGGAGCCCCGCCGCAGCAGGGCGCGGACCCGGGCGAGCAGCTCGGCGAGGCGGAAGGGCTTGGTGACGTAGTCGTCGGCGCCCGCGTCCAGACCGACCACGGTGTCCACCTCGTCGGCGCGCGCGGTCAGGATCAGGATCGGCACGGCGTGGCCCTCGGACCGCAGCCGACGGGCGACCTCCAGCCCGTCCATGCCCGGCAGGCCCAGGTCCAGCACGACCAGGTCGATGCCGCCCTGCAGGCCGGCGTCGAGTGCGGTGGGGCCGTCCTCACGCACCTCGACCTCGTACCCTTCCCTGCGCAGTGCGCGGGCCAGCGGCTCCGAGATGGACGCGTCGTCCTCGGCGAGCAGTACACGGGTCATGACCTGATGGTAGTCCGCTCGGAGCAGCGCCCGGGGTGCGATCGGCCCGAGGGTCTCCCGCCCGTCTCCCGCCCACGGACAAGCCGGGCACCCGGTGCGGGACCTGCCCGGTCGACCCCGGTGCGAACCTGCGGCTGTGGGGTGCCATCCTGTAACAGACCTTCGAAAGATCGTTCGCGGTTCCGGTGTCACCTGTGATCCGCGTCTCAAGTCCTTCCATACCGGGCGGTGTCCTGCCGTATGGTGAATCAGCGCCTGTAGCACGCAGAGGACCTTTGGCGACAGTTCGACGCTGAAGGTCTCTTTCGCGTGCGGGCCGGCCCCCACGGCCGGCCTTGAAAGGAATGACCTGTGGCCGGGCCTCAACGCGCGCAACGACGTGCGCGCAGGCGTGGATCCCGGTGGCCGCCGTCCACTGCTCCGTGACCCGGAGCGGAATCCCTCAGGCGTGGGGTGGACGGGTGAAGGCCGCCGGTGCCGGCCGCCCCCCACCGGGCGCGCATCGCCTCATGAGCGCGTCCCGAAAAGCAAGGATCGACCATGGCGTCCAGCCTGACGAAGGACTCGGTCTCTCCGGGCACCCCCGGATCCGAGAAGACCTTCTTCGGCCACCCCCGCGGACTGGCCACTCTCTTCATGACCGAGATGTGGGAGCGTTTCTCCTACTACGGCATGAGGGCTCTGCTCCCGCTGTACCTGGTGGCCCCCGGCGGTCTCGGCATGAACGCCGGCACCGCGACCGCGATCTACTCGGTGTACCTCTCGCTGGTGTACCTGCTCACGATGCCGGGCGGCTGGTTCGGCGACCGTGTCTGGGGTCCCCGCAAGACCGTCGCCGTCGCCGGTGGCGTGATCATGCTCGGCCACCTCACGCTGGCGCTGCCGAGCTCCGGCACCTTCTTCGCGGGCCTCGGCCTGGTCGCCATCGGCTCGGGTCTGCTGAAGGCCAACATCTCCACGATGGTCGGACAGCTCTACAGCGGCCCCGACGATCCGCGCCGTGACGGTGGCTTCACCGTCTTCTACATGGGCATCAACCTCGGTGCCTTCGCCGCGCCGCTGATCATCGGCACCATCGGTGAGAACGTCAACTGGCACCTGGGCTTCGCGCTCGCCGCGGTCGGCATGGGCCTGGGCGTGATCCAGTTCCTGCTCGGCAGCCGCCACCTGGCGCCGCACTCCAGCGTGACCCCGAAGCCCCTGTCGGCCGAGGAGAAGACCTCCACCCTGCGCAAGGCCGCGTTCTGGGCCGGGCTCGCCGTCGTCTTCTACGCGATCGTCGGCTTCTCCGGCGTCTACACCCTGAACTGGATCCTGGTCCCGCTGACCCTGCTCGGCGTGATCATTCCGGTGCTCGTGCTGACCCGCATCAAGCGGGACAAGGAGCTGGACCGCGCCGAGCAGTCGAAGATGTCCGCGTACATCTGGTTCTTCGTCGCCGCGGCCGTCTTCTGGATGATCTACGACCAGGGCGGTTCGACCCTGGCGATCTTCGCCGACTCCTCGACCGACACCAGCGTCCTCGGCTGGGAGTTCCCGGTCTCCTGGTTCCAGTCGGTCAACCCGGTCATCATCATGGCCCTGGCCCCGGTCTTCGCCACGGTGTGGCTGGCGCTCGCCCGCCGCGGCAAGGAGCCGAGCACGATCGTGAAGTTCTCGTTCGGCCTGGTGCTGGTCGGCGCGTCCTTCTTCCTCTTCCTGGCCCCGCTGGCCATCGCGGACGGCGGCCACAAGGCGGCCGCGCTGTGGCTGGTGGCGATCTACTTCGTCCAGACCTGCGGTGAGCTGATGCTCTCCCCGGTCGGCCTGTCGGTCACCACGAAGATGGCGCCCGTGAAGTACGCCTCGCAGATGATGGGCGTCTGGTTCCTGGCCGTCACCGCCGGTGACGCCACGACCGGCCTGCTCTCCCTCGCCGGCGTCAACCTGAACAAGACGGGCATCGTGGCCGCGGAAGCCACGCTCGCCGTAGTCGCCGGTGTCGCGGTGTGGATGTACCGCAAGCGCGTCAAGGAACTCATGGGCGACGTGCGCTGAGGCCTGCGGACGGCCGCCTCTCGCGGGGGGGCCCCCCCACCGGGGCGGGTGGGGGGGCCCCCCCGGGCGTTTTGAGGGGCGTTGAGACGGGTCTCCCGTGCCCTGGTCACTCGACAGCAGGGCAGGGACGACCGGACGTCACGGGCGGCTCTCCGCGTCTGCTCTCGCCATGCCGGAGAGGAAGTCCGCCCATGCGGCGCGGGGGAAGGCGAGGTGCGCTCCCGCGCGGTTCTTGGAGTCGCGGACCAGGGTGACGGTCGCGGTGGGGGCTATCTCGACGCAGTTGGAACCGTCGGGGCTGTAGGTGGACTTGCGCCAGGTGAGGGGCTGCACATTGTTCCCTTTCAGAGGCTCCGGGCGAGGTGTTCGATGAACGTGCGGGACGCAGCGGCATCGAGCGCGCAGGTCTCCATGCGGTCCAGGAGTGTCCGGTACTTCGCGAGCTGGGCCTCTGCGTCCAAGAACTCGCATCCACCGTGGTGGGTGTCCAACTGGACGGTGTCGAGCTGAGGGACCGGGCCGGCCGCGTAGTCGAAGGGCTGACCGTTACCCGGGAAGTGAGGCGAGGCGTAAGGGATGACCCGGACGGTCACGTTGCCCTGTTCGCTCAGTTCGAGGTGTTGGCGTCGGAGCTGGTCACCAACGCCTACCGGCACACCCGCGGACCGTGCTCGCTGCGTCTCACCGCACTGAGTGACGGGCGGCTGCGCGTCGGGGTGTGGGACAGCCATCCGCACGTACCCTCGCCGTTCGCGGAACCGCCGGGAGAGCGCCGTACGACGCCCGCCCCGCCGGGGGACGCGGAGGGCGGGCGCGGGCTGCACCTCGTACGGGCGTGCGCGGACTCGTGGGGTGGATGGTCGCTGGGTGACGACCCGCTCGCGAGGGGCGCGGGGAAGCTGCTCTGGTTCGAGGTGAGGGGGTAGCGCTGGGCAGCGCGGGCCCCGCCGGGGTCCGGCGCGGAGCCCGGGACGGGGACTCCTCGGCCGGCCGGGGCGGGTGGGTGCGCGGGTGAACCCGGTACGAGCGCCGCGGGCGCACGCCTACGCCGGCGCCCCCAACTCCGCCCACACCCGCTTGCCCGCGACGCCCGGCGTACGCACCACGCCCCAGTCCAGGCACAGCCGCTGCACGATGAACATGCCGTGTCCGCCGGGGCGTCCGGCGCGGTGCGGGGTGCGCGGCGCCGGCTGCCCCGTGCCCCGGTCGGAGACCTCCAGCCGGATCACCTTCTTCTCACAGGTGATCCACAGCTCGTCGGGCCCCTCGGCGTGCAGACAGGCGTTGGTGACCAGTTCGGACACCACGAGCAGTACGTCCTCGGCGGCGGCCCGCTGGTCCGCGGTGGCGGAGGGCAGCCAGCCCCAGGCGTACAGCGCCTGGCGGGTGAAGTCACGAGCGAGCGGGACCACCCCGCTCTGGCCGTCGAAGCTGAGCTTGCGGACCTGCCGCCCTCCGCCTCCGGCGGACGCGGACGGGTCCGGGGGCGCGGACGGGTCCGGGGGCGCGGACTGCCCGATCACGGCAGCCTGCCCCGCGGGCACGCCCTCCTCGGACTCCCCGGTCCCGGGCACGCCCCCCTCGGACGCCCCGGAAGCGCCGCTGGGCTCCGGACCGCGGTCGCCCGGCGAGTAGGGCCGGGTGGTGCTCATCAGCGCTTCACCTCACCGATTCACCAGTTCACGTTTCAAAGTCGTACGTCGTACACAGTCGCTTCAGGGGGTCTCCTGCCCGACCGGGCCGCCCGGACACCCCTGTATTCGGCACGAAACACAGGACGGGGCGGGAACACCTGTCCCAGGGAGCGCAGGGGACCCGTCGCCGGCCGGTCAAGGGCCGGCTCAGTCGGACGCGCCGGACAGGGCGGCCTCAAGCGTGTCGTGGAGGGTGAAGACCGCTTCGGCCCCCGTGATCTCGAACACGCGAGCCACCACGGGCCGCATGGCCACCAGATGCACACCGCCCCCCGCGGCCTCCGCCTTCAACCGCGCGCCGAGCAGGACGTTGAGCCCTGTGGAGTCGCAGAACTCCAGACGCGAACAGTCGACGACAAGCCGGTTGAATCCCTTGGCGAGACAGTCCTCCAGCGGCTCCCGCAACAGATCGGCGGTGTGGTGATCCAACTCACCCGCCGGTGTCACGACAGCACTGAGGCCCTCTTCCCGCACCTCCACCAGTAGCCGGCCCGACTGGGCACTCCCGACCGTCCCGCGGTCCATGCCGTTTCTCTCTCCCGAGGTCGTGACTGCTTGCTGACGCCCTCGAACACTACGCCTTCCCGCCGCACTCCGACACCCGACAACCGCACACAAACGGACATACCCGCACAGAACACACTTGCGGTGGGCTCGGTAAACCCGGTAGGGCTAGTAGGACACGTAAACCGACACGGCCGGCTTTGGAGGCGCCGCACACCGCAGTGCACGCAATTGGCTTCGGCAGCCGTATGCCGAGAACGATGGAGGACATCATGTCACCCCGGCTCGACGGATCGCGTACCCAAGAAGCGACGTCGACACTCCCTCCGGAACATCTGGATCCCATCGAGCACCATGACGCGGCCGTCGACCACGACGGCACACTCGCCGGGCTTCCGGACATCCCCGCTTACGACGAGGTCGCTCCGGCGGACGCCCGGGTCCTGTCCAAGACCCTCTTCGAGCGGCTGGAGTCGCTGGAGGAAGGCACCCACGAGTACGCGTACGTACGCAACACGCTCGTCGAGCTCAACCTCGCCCTGGTCAAGTTCGCCGCCTCCCGTTTCCGCTCCCGCAGTGAGCCGATGGAGGACATCATCCAGGTCGGCACGATCGGCCTGATCAAGGCGATCGACCGCTTCGAGACGTCCCGCGGCGTGGAGTTCCCCACGTTCGCGATGCCGACGATCATCGGCGAGATCAAGCGCTTCTTCCGCGACACCTCGTGGTCCGTGCGCGTCCCGCGCCGCCTCCAGGAGCTGCGGCTCGACCTGGCCAAGGCCGGCGACGAGCTGGCGCAGCGGCTGGACCGCGCCCCGACGGTGGGCGAACTGGCCGAGCACCTCGGCCTGTCCAAGGACGAGGTCGTCGAGGGCATGGCGGCGTCCAACGCCTACACCGCCTCCTCGCTGGACGCCCAGCCGGAGGAGGACGACGCGGAGGGCGCGCTGGCGGACCGCATCGGCTACGAGGACCACGGGCTCGAGGGCATCGAGTACGTCGAGTCGCTGAAGCCGCTGATCGCCGAACTCCCCTCCCGGGACCGGAAGATCCTCTCGCTGCGCTTCGTCGCGGGGATGACCCAGTCGGAGATCGGCGAGGAACTGGGCATCTCCCAGATGCACGTCTCGCGCCTGCTGTCGCGCACCCTCGTACGGCTGCGCAAGGGGCTCACGGTCGAGGAGTAGTCCTCAAGTGCTCACCGCGTGACGCCTGTCCTCCAGGGGGCGGTCCGAAACCGGGCCGCCCCCTTCGGGCTGCCCTCCCGCCCCCCTTCGGGCCGCCGCGGCCCTTCACAGGGAGTACGTGGCCATCCGTCCCCCGCTCCCCGGTCCACACGCTGGTCACACCCTACGCACGCCCCGCCGCCACACGCCCGCGACCAGCGGTACCCCGGGCCGGTAGGCCAGGTGGACGTGGCTCGGGGCGTCGAGGAGGGTCAGGTCGGCGTACGCGCCCGGGGTCAGGCGGCCGACGTCGTCGCGGCGCAGGGCCGCCGCGCCGCCCGCGGTGGCCGCCCAGACCGCCTCGTCGGGCGTCATCCCCATGTCCCGTACGGCGAGCGCGATACAGAAGGGCACGGAGGACGTGAAGGACGAGCCGGGGTTGCAGTCGGTGGACAGGGCGACCGTGGCGCCGGCGTCGATCAGGCGCCGGGCGTCCGGCCACTCGGCGCGGGTGGAGAACTCGGCGCCGGGGAGCAGGGTGGCGACCGTGCGGCTGTTCGCGAGGGCGTCGACGTCGGCGTCGGTGAGGTGGGTGCAGTGGTCGGCGCTGGCGGCGTCGAGTTCCACGGCCAGCCGGACGCCGGGCCCGTAGGAGAGCTGGTTGGCGTGGATGCGGGGGTGCAGGCCCTTGGCCCGGCCGGCGGTGAGGATCGCGCGGGCCTGGTCGCCGTCGAAGGCACCCTGCTCGCAGAACACGTCGATCCAGCGGGCGTGCGGGGCGCAGGCGTCGAGCATCTCGCCGGTGACCAGGGCGACGTAGGCGGCGGGGTCGTCGGCGAGTTCGGGGGCGACGATGTGGGCGCCGAGGAAGGTGACCTCGTCGGTGTGGCGGGCGGCGACGCGCAGGGCGCGGGACTCGTCGGCGGTGGTCAGGCCGTAGCCGGACTTCGTCTCGAAGGTGGTGGTGCCCTGGCGCAGGGCCTCCGCGAGGTAACGGGTGAGGCCCGCCTCCAGTTCCGCGTCGCTCGCGGCGCGGGTGGCGGCGACGGTGGTGCGGATGCCGCCGGCACTGTAGGGGCGGCCGGACATGCGGGCGTTGAACTCCTCGGTGCGGTCGCCCGCGAAGAGGAGGTGGGAGTGGGAGTCGACGAAGCCGGGGAGGACCGCCCGGCCGCCGGCGTCGACCCGGTTGTCAGTGGCGGGTGCTTTGCTTGATTCACCGGTCCACGCGATGCGGTCGCCGTCGATGACGACGGCCGCGTCCCGGACCAGTCCGAGGGGGGAGTTGTCGCCGAGGGAGGGGTCGTTGGTGACGAGTGCGGCGATGTGGGTGATGACGGTGCTGCTGCTCATGGGGTCCGTGACGTCCTCGTGGGGGCGGGGGCGGTTGGTCATGCGCGGAGGGCTTCGACGGCCCGCGCGAGGGCCTCGGGCACATCGGGTACGAGGGCGTGCGCCCCGTCGCGTACGACGTGCCGTCCGCCCACGATCGTGTGCCGTACGTCCGCTGCCGTCGCGGCGAATACGGCCGTCTCGGCGCCGAGCCCGGGCAGCGGCCCCGCGGTTCTGACCGAGTCGAGGGCGACCGTGGTGAGGTCGGCGCGGGCGCCGGCCTCGATGGTTCCGGCGTCGTCCCAGCCGAGGGCGGCGTGGCCGTCGGCGCCGGCGGCGCGCAGCAGGGCGGCGGCGGTCCAGTGGCCGCGGGTGCGGGTGCGCAGGCGCTCGTTCAGCTCCATGGCGCGCGCCTCTTCCAGCAGGTCGACGACGGCGTGGCTGTCGGAGCCGAGACAGAGCGGGGAGCCCGCCCGCTGGAGGGCGGCCGCGGGGCCGATGCCGTCGGCGAGGTCGCGTTCGGTGGTGGGGCACATGCAGGTGCCGGTGCGGCTGCCGCCGAGCAGGGCGATGTCCTCGTCGGTGAGGTGGGTGCTGTGGACGCCGGTGGTGCGGGGGCCGAGCACCCCGTGGTCGGCGAGGAGCCGGGTGGGGGTGCGGCCGTGGGCGTCGCGGCAGGCGTCGTTCTCGGCGGTCTGCTCGGACAGGTGCACGTGCAGCGGGGCGCGCCGTTCCCCGGCCCAGCGTGCCACGGTCGCCAACTGGTCGGCGGGCACGGCCCGTACGGAGTGGATCGCGGCGCCGATCCGTGCGTGATCCCGTTCCTCGAGAAGGGAACAGCGCTGTGCCCAGGCGTCCGCCGTCCCGTCGGAGAAGCGGCGCTGGTGGGTGTCCGGGGGCGCGCCGAAGCCGGAGGACAGGTAGCAGGTGTCGAGGAGGGTGATGCGGATGCCGGCGTCGGCGGCGGCCTCGATCAGGGCCTCGCCCATGGCGTTCGGCTCGGCGTAGGGGGTGCCGCCGGGGGCGTGGTGGACGTAGTGGAACTCGCCGACGGTGGTGATGCCGGCGAGGGCCATCTCGGCGTACACCGCGCGGGCGAGGTCGTGGTAGGTCTCGGGGGTCAGCCGGTCGGCGACGGAGTACATGACCTCACGCCAGGTCCAGAAGGTGCCGGCGCCGACCTGGACGGTGCCGCGCAGGGCGCGGTGGAAGGCGTGGCTGTGCGCGTTGGCGAGGCCGGGGAGGGTCAGTCCGCGCAGGATCTCGGCGCCCGCGGGCGGGGCGGGGGTGTCCTGACGGACGGCGGTGATGCGGCCGTCCCCCACGTCGACGGCGACGCCCGGCTCGACGTGGGTGCCGAGCCAGGCGTGCTCCAGCCAGTACGTGCGGGTCCGCTCGGTGGGGGTCACGTGCAGGCCAGCCCTTCCAGTACGTCGGCGAGTGCGCTCACCCCGGCCACGCAGTCGTCCTCGGCGGCGTACTCGGCCGGGGAGTGCGAGACGCCGGTGGGGTTGCGCACGAACAGCATGGCGGTCGGGATGCGGCCGGAGAGGGTCCCGGCGTCGTGTCCGGCGCCGGTGCCGAGGACGGGGACCTTCAGCTCCGTGTCGCTGCCCAGGATGCGGGCGAGTTCGTCGCGCAGGGCGTGGTCGAACTCGACGACGGGGGTGAAGGACTCGCGCTCGACGGTGAGGTCGACGCCGTGGGCGGCGGCGTACTCGCGGGCGGCCTTCTCGATGCCGGTGACCACGGTGTCCAGGCTCGCCTGGTCGGCGGCGCGGGAGTCGAGCCAGCCGCGCACCAGGGAGGGGACGGCGTTGACGCCGTTGGGTTCGACGCCGATCTTGCCGAAGGTGGCGACGGCACCGGCGAGTTCGGCCTCGCGGCGGGCGGCGAGGACGGTCTCGGCGTAGGAGAGCATGGGGTCGCGGCGGTCGGCGAGGCGGGTGGTGCCGGCGTGGTTCGCCTCGCCCCGGAAGTCGAAGCGCCAGCGCCCGTGCGGCCAGATGGCGGACGCGATGCCGACGCGGTCGCCGGACAGGTCGAGGGCCCGGCCCTGTTCGACGTGGAGTTCGACGAACGCGCCGATGCGGGCGAGCCGTTCGGGGTCGGGGCCGATGCCGTCCGGGTCGTACCCGGCGGCCTCCATGGCCTGCGGGAGCGTGATGCCGTCGCCGTCGGTGAGGCGGTGGGCCTGCTCGGTGGTGAGGGTGCCCGCGGTGAGCCGGGAGCCGACGCAGGCGAGGCCGAAGCGGGCGCCCTCCTCGTCGCCGAAGTTGACGATGCCGACGGGTCTGGTGGGGTGCGCTCCCCTCCCGCGCAGTTCGTCGAGGGCGGCGAAGGCGGAGACGACGCCGAGGGGCCCGTCGAAGGCGCCGCCGTCGGGCACGGAGTCCAGGTGGGAACCGGTGACGACGGCGTCGCCGGCGGCGGGGTCGCCGAGCCAGGCCCACTGGTTGCCGTTGCGGTCGGTCTCGTGGGCCAGCCCGCGTGCTTCGGCCTGCTCCCGGAACCAGGCCCGGCAGTCGGCGTCGGCACCGGTCCAGGCGTGCCGGCGGTAGCCGCCGGTGGCGGAGCTGCGGCCGACCGGCAGCAGCTCCGCCCACATGCTGTGGAAGCTCACGCGTCGCCGCCCTCGCGGGTCGCGCCGCCCTCGCGGGCCGTGTCCCCGGCGGCTGCCTCGTCGCTCTCGCGCATCGGCACCCGCACGCCCCGCTCCCCGGCGACCGACTCCGCGATGCCGTACCCGGCGTCGACGTGCCGGATGACGCCCATGCCGGGGTCGTTGGTGAGGACGCGGCGGATCTTCTCGCCGGCGAGCGCGGTGCCGTCGGCGACGGTGACCTGTCCGGCGTGGAGGGAGCGGCCCATGCCGACGCCGCCGCCGTGGTGCAGGGAGACCCAGGAGGCGCCGGACGCCACGTTGACCATGGCGTTGAGCAGCGGCCAGTCGGCGATGGCGTCGGAGCCGTCGCGCATGGCCTCGGTCTCGCGGTACGGGGAGGCGACGGAACCGCAGTCGAGGTGGTCGCGGCCGATGACGACCGGCGCGGCCAGCTCGCCGCTCGCGACCATGTCGTTGAACCGCTCGCCGGCCTTGTCGCGCTCGCCGTAGCCGAGCCAGCAGATCCGGGCGGGCAGGCCCTGGAAGTGGACGCGCTCACCGGCCATCTTGATCCAGCGGGCGAGGGACTCGTTCTCGGGGAAGAGGTCGAGGATCGCCTTGTCGGTCTTGGCGATGTCGGCGGGGTCGCCGGAGAGGGCGGCCCAGCGGAAGGGGCCCTTGCCCTCGCAGAACAGCGGGCGGATGTACGCCGGTACGAAGCCCGGGAAGGCGAAGGCCCGGTCGTATCCGGCGAGCCGGGCCTCACCGCGGATGGAGTTGCCGTAGTCGAAGACCTCGGCGCCCGCGTCCTGGAAGCCGACCATGGCCTCGACGTGCCGGGCCATGGACGCGCGGGCGCGGGTGGTGAAGCCGGCCGGGTCCTTGGCGGCGGCGTCGGCCATGTCCTCGAAGGCGATGCCGGCGGGCAGGTAGGCCAGGGGGTCGTGGGCCGAGGTCTGGTCGGTGACGATGTCGATGGGGGCACCCATGGCGAGCAGCTGCGGGACCAGCTCGGCGGCGTTGCCGAGGACGCCGATGGACAGCGGCTCGCGCCGGTCGCGGGCCTCGGTGGCGAGCCGGAGGGCGTGGTCGAGGGAGTCGGCCCGCACGTCGAGGTAGCGGTGCTCGATGCGGCGGTCGATCGCGCGCGGGTCGCAGTCGATGCAGAGGGCGACGCCGTCGTTCATCGTCACGGCGAGGGGCTGCGCGCCGCCCATGCCGCCGAGGCCGGCGGTGAGGGTGATGGTCCCGGCCAGCGTGCCGCCGAACTTCTTGGCGGCGACGGCGGCGAAGGTCTCGTAGGTGCCCTGGAGGATGCCCTGGGTGCCGATGTAGATCCAGGAGCCGGCCGTCATCTGCCCGTACATGGTCAGGCCGAGGGCCTCCAGGCGGCGGAACTCCTCCCAGTTCGCCCAGTCGCCGACGAGGTTGGAGTTGGCGATGAGGACGCGGGGGGCCCACTCGTGGGTCTGCATGACGCCGACCGGGCGGCCCGACTGGACGAGCATCGTCTCGTCCTGCTTGAGGGTCCGCAGCGTCCGCACCATCGCGTCGAAGGACCGCCAGTCACGGGCCGCCTTGCCGGTGCCGCCGTAGACCACGAGCTTGTCGGGGTGTTCGGCGACCTCGGGGTCGAGGTTGTTCTGCAGCATCCGCAGGGCGGCCTCCTGCTGCCAGCCCAGGGCGCTCGGCCGCGTACCGCGTGGCGCTCGGACAGGACGGGGTCCGGACATGGTCTGCCTCCTGGTGGCTTGCTCCCGGCGGATTGTTACTGCGGATATTCATATCCTCACCTCGTGAATAGAACTAGTCAATACGTCCGTGTCGCGGCGCGGACGCGCCGCGGGTGTTTGGCTGGATGTGCGGGGCGGGCAACGAGACGGGCCGGCAGGCGACGAGGACACGGAGGATCGCGTGAACGACGACACGGGGACGGGCACGGGAACGGGAACGGGCACGGGAACGGGCACGAACGGTGACCCGGGCGGCATCGACGCGACGCGGGCCGCGCGGCGGGACCGGGCGGTACGGGCGGCCGTGGAGCAGGGGCTGCTCGGACCCGACGCTCCGATCGTCGGGCTGCTGGACGTCGCCGGGATACGGGAGTCGGCGGCGGCCCTGCGGGCGGCGTTCGAGGCGGTGACGGCGCCCGGGACACCCGTGCTGCACGCCTTCGCGGTCAAGGCGACCCCGCTGGTCCCGGTCCTGCGGCTGCTGCACGAGGAGGGCATCGGCGCTGAGGTTGCGAGCCCGGGTGAGCTGGCCCTGGCACGGGCGGCGGGGGTGCCGCCGGAGCGGACGGTGCTGGACTCGCCCGCCAAGACGCCGGGCGAGCTGCGGGAGGCACTGGCGCTGGGCATCGCCGTCAACGCGGACAACCCGCAGGAGCTGGCCCGCCTCGACGGCCTGACAGCCGAGGGGGCGAGCCGCTCCCCGCTCGGCATCCGGGTCAACCCCCAGGTCGGCGGAGGCTCCATCGAGGCGCTGTCGACGGCGACGGCGACCTCGAAGTTCGGGGTGGCGCTGCGCGACGAGGGGGCGCGCGAGTGGGTGGTGCGGGCGTACCTGGACCGGCCGTGGCTGACGCGGCTGCACGCGCACACCGGGTCACAGGGCATCCCGCTGCCCCTGATGGCCGAGGGCGTGGCCGCGACGTACGGGCTCGCCGAGGAGATCAACGAGCGGGCCGGGCGCCGGCAGGTCGACACCCTCGACATCGGCGGCGGGCTGCCGGTGAACTTCACGTCGGACGAGACGACACCGACGTACGCGGAGTACGCGCGCGTGCTGCGCGAGGCGGTGCCGGGACTGTTCGACGGGCGGTACGGGCTGGTCACCGAGTTCGGGCGGTCGCTGCTGGCCAAGCACGGCACCGTGGTGGCGCGCGTGGAGTACGCCAAGAGCGCCGGGGGGCGGCCGGTCGCGGTGACGCACGCGGGCGTGCAGGTCGCGACGCGGACGGTGTACGCGCCGGGGGCGTGGCCGCTGCGGATCGCCGCGTACGACGGGAAGGGACTGCCGAAGGAGGGGCCGGACGTGGTGCAGGACGTGGCGGGGCCGGCCTGCTTCGCGGGGGACCTGCTGGCCGTGGGGCGCGCACTGCCGCTGCTGGAGCAGGGGGACCATGCGGCGGCACTGGACACGGGGGCGTACTACTTCGCGCACCACTACGCGTACAACTCGCTCGCGCGGCCCGGCGTCTACGGGTTCGCGGTGGACGGTCCCGAGGGGGTTTCCTTCGCGACCGTGCGGGAGCCCCAGACGATCGAGGAGATCGTGGCCGAGGCGGGAGGAGCGCACGCCGACGCGCTGACGCCGGCGCCGTGGGGGGCCCGGTAGCCCCGGATCCGCCCTGGAGGCCCGGCAGTCCCGGATCCGCCGGAGGCTCCTGGCCTCCAGTCCCCCTCATGGGGACCCTCATGTCATGGGGTCCCTCATGGCCGGTCGTTCGCGGCCGGTCGTACGCGGCCGGTCCCTCACGGCCGGTCCCTCACGGCCGGTCGCGGCCACCGGGCGGGGCCGCACGATGTCGTGGCGCCGCGCCCCTGACGGCGCGCCGCCCCGGCGGCCCCGGTCGACGGATCAGGCCGGCACCGCCGTCTTGCGCCGTGCACCGCCCGGGGCCGCGTCGCCCGCCGCGATGCCGGTGCTCCGGTAGGCGCGGACGGCCTTGCCCGCCGGACGGCCGGCGCCGCGGGCGAGCCAGTCGACGCGGACCCACAGGAGGGCGTCCCCGGCCTGTTCGAGCCGGCCGATCCAGGCGGACTTGAGCCACAGGCCGGCGCCGCATCCCGCCATGAGCAGTCCGGCGGCCGCGGGGACGGCGAAGGCGCTGCCCAGGGCGGCGAGGAAGGCGAGGAGCAGCCACCAGCGGTGGCCCCGGCGCCAGTTGCGTACGGTCACCGCGCGGTCCTGGAGCACGTCGTGCTTGCCCGCGCGGGCGGCCGGGCCGGCCAGCGCGGTGTACCGCCTCCGGCGCACGGACGCGACGACGGCCGTCGCGACGATGAACAGCGCGGCACCGGCCAGGACGCCGATGCGGCGTCCGGTCAGTCCCGGCACCAGCGCCCCGATGCCCGCCGCGAGTACGCCCAGCCACCACA
Organism: Streptomyces sp. WG5; assembly: GCF_049974565.1. Classification (NCBI taxonomy): domain Bacteria; kingdom Bacillati; phylum Actinomycetota; class Actinomycetes; order Kitasatosporales; family Streptomycetaceae; genus Streptomyces; species Streptomyces sp. WG5. The sequence continues at coordinate 65,462 of NZ_JBNGGC010000015.1, forward strand.
GTGGCGCCGCCCCCGCCCGTACGACGACGGCGACCCGAGCCAGCCCCTGTCCTCCGCGCGCCACGTCCGGCCTCCTGTTCCGTTCTGCTTCCCGCAGTGCGTCCGATGGGTGTGCGGCGAGGCAGGATAACGGGAGAAGGTGAGACGAGTCTGAGAACGAGCCCGCCGGGGCCGGCGCGCCCCGTCAGTCCACGAAGAGCCCCCGCGCCGCCGCCTTCGTGTCGAACTCCTCAAGCCGGGCCTGGGCGTCCGGCAGGTCGTCGCACATGGCCTCCAGCAGCACCCGGCCCAGCAGCATCGGCGCGCAGGCCGTGTCGAAGGCGAGGCCGGTGCCGACGGCGGCGGGCAGCAGCAGGTCGGACACCTTGGCGACCGGCGCGAAGGCGGAGTCGGCGACGGTCACCACCGTGAGTCCCGCCTCCTTGGCGTGGGCGAGGGTGTCGACGACCTCGCGCGGGTGCCGGGGCAGGGCGAAGCAGAGCAGGGCCGTCGCCCCGGCCCGGACGGCCGCGTCGATGCGGTCGTGGAGCATCGTGCCGCCCTCGCCCAGGAGCCGGACGTCCGGGTGGACCTTGGCGGCGAAGTAGGCGAAGCCGTGCGCCTGGGCCGCCGCCGCCCGCAGCCCGAGGACCGGCAGGGGCCGGCTGGCCGCGAGGGTCCGGCCCGCCTCCCGCACCGGCCCCGGGTCGGCCAGCGCCTCCGCCAGATGGCGCAGGTTCTCGATCTCGGCCGCCACGGCCTGCTGGTACTCGTTGCAGGAGCCGGTGTCCGCCGCCGGTTCCGCGGGGGCGACCTCGCGCAGGTGCCGGCGCAGCGCCGGGTAGCCGTCGAAGCCGAGGGCGACGGCGAAACGGGTCACGGACGGCTGGCTGACCCCGGCCAGCTCGGCCAGCTCCACGCTGGACAGGAAGGGCACGTCGGCGGCGCGCCGCACCATGCTGTGCGCGATGCGCCGCTGGGTCGGCGTCAGCCGGTGCCCCTCGAAGAGCGCCTGCAGCCGCCCGGCCGGGCTGTCGGTCCCGGTGCTCCCGCTCATGATGTGTGCTCCCCCTCGCTCGCTATTCACCGTCCCCGGTTTATGCATACCGTTATACAGCGGGGCGACGGCGCGCACGACGCCGCCGGTCGTGTGCGCCGCCGCCCGGAAACGGGGGCTAACCCCAGCGCCGCCGACGCCCCGGCTGCCTACCGTGGACGGCATGACGGAGACGAACGGTCAGGACACCGACCTCAAGAAGGAACTCGATGCCACGCTGCAGACCCGCAGGGAGCTCGGCACGGAGTACGAGTCCGCGCTGATCGACTCGTTCCTGGAGAAGGTCGACCAGCGCATCGACGGTACGGTCGAGCGCCGGGTGCGCCGGCTGCTCGCCGAGCAGCAGATGGCCGCGGCGCGGGACAGCCGGTCGCCGAAGCCCACGGACTCCTTCGGCGAGCGCTTCGGCTTCGGCATCGTCTCGTTGGTCCTCGCGGTGCCGCTGTCCGCGATCGGCGGCGGCGTCGCCCACCTCCCCGGGCTGCTGGTGGCCTGGGCCGGCATCGTCGGGGTGAACGTCGTCCAGGCCGCCCGGACCAGCCCCGCTCTCTTCGGACGGCGCCGCCGCACCGGCGAGGACGCCTGGGAGGACTGAGGCCGGGGCGGCACGGAGAGGCGGAGTACGTCGCGCCGGCCGGGAGAAGACTGCGCGGGGACCGCCGCACCCCCATCACTGGGGGGCGGGACGACGGCGGTCCCCGCGGGGGACGCGCGCGGTGCCGGGCCTCACGGCCGGGCCGGCGCGTCCGTGGCGTCCTTGGAGGTCCGGGAGCCGCTCCGGAAGGTCCTCGACGCCGTTCGGTGCCGGCCAGGACGGGGAGCCGCTCCCGCCCTGCCGACAACCGCTACTCTGCCGGGCCCGTGTTAAGCGTGTGCTGCGCGGACGTGTCGCGCGCGTACCACTTCCGCGAAGTCCGCGAAGATCACCGGGCGCCTCGATCCGGGCCGGACGACCGCGGGTCCACCCGGCGTTCACCTCGGCTTCCCCCGACTTCCCGCGGCTTCCCGCGGCTTCCCGCGACCTGCCGCGCCCCCGCCGTCCTCCCTCCGCCCGCTCGGCGCCCCTCGGGCCCGGCCGGCGCCCCGGCTCCCCCGGCCCGCCCGGCTCCCCCGGCCCGCTCGGCTCCCCGGCTCCGCGGCTCCCCCGGCCTCCCGCTACTTGGCGAGGAAGGACAGCAGGTCCTGACGGCTCACCACACCGGTCGGCTTGCCCTCGACGAGGACGATCGCCGCGTCCGCGGTGCCGAGCACCGACATCAGGTCGGCGACCGGTTCGCCCGAGCCGACCTGCGGCAGCGGGGCCGACATGTGCTTCTCCAGCGGGTCCTCCAGCAGGGCGCGCTGGGCGAACAGCGCGTCCAGCAGCTCGCGTTCCACGACCGAGCCGACGACCTCGGCGGCCATCACGTCCGGGTGGCCGGCGCCGGGCTTCACGATCGGCATCTGCGAGACGCCGTACTCGCGCAGCACCTCGATGGCCTGGCCGACCGTCTCGTCCGGGTGCATGTGGACGAGGGAGGGGATGGAGCCGCCCTCCTTGTGGTTCAGGACGTCGGCGACGCGCGCGCTGGAACCGGCGTCCTCCAGGAAGCCGTAATCGGCCATCCACTCGTCGTTGAAGATCTTGCTGAGGTACCCGCGACCGCTGTCCGGGAGGAGCACGACGACCACGTCGTCCTCGCCGAGCCGTTCGGCGACGCGCAGCGCCGCGACGACGGCCATGCCGCAGGAGCCGCCCACCAGCAGCCCCTCCTCCTTGGCGAGGCGGCGGGTCATCTGGAAGGAGTCCTTGTCGGAGACGGCGACGATCTCGTCGGCGACGTCCCGGTCGTACGCCGTCGGCCAGAAGTCCTCACCGACGCCCTCGACGAGGTAGGGGCGCCCGGAGCCGCCGGAGTACACCGATCCCTCGGGGTCGGCGCCGACCACCGCGACCGCGCCGTCGCTGACCTCCTTCAGGTACCGGCCGGTACCGGAGATGGTCCCTCCGGTGCCCACGCCGGCGACGAAGTGGGTGATCTTCCCCTCCGTCTGCTCCCACAGCTCGGGGCCGGTCGAGTGGTAGTGGGAGAGCGGGTTGTGCGGGTTGGAGTACTGGTCCGGCTTCCAGGCGCCCGGCGTCTCGCGGACCAGCCGGTCGGAGACGTTGTAGTAGGAGTCCGGGTGCTCGGGGTCGACCGCCGTCGGGCACACGACCACCTCGGCGCCGTACGCGCGCAGGACGTTGATCTTGTCGGTGGAGACCTTGTCAGGGCAGACGAAGATGCACTTGTAACCCTTCTGCTGGGCCACGATCGCCAGGCCCACGCCCGTGTTGCCGCTGGTCGGCTCGACGATGGTGCCGCCCGGCTGCAGCGCTCCGCTCTGCTCGGCGGCCTCGATCATGCGCAGGGCGATGCGGTCCTTCACCGAGCCGCCCGGGTTGAAGTACTCCACCTTGGCCAGGACGGTCGCCCTGATGCCCTTGGTCACGCTGTTGAGCCGCACCAGCGGGGTGTTGCCGACGAGGCTGATCATCGAGTCGTGGAAATGCACCGTGGTCTCCGGATGCTGCAAAAGGTGTGGTCGTTATCGGTCCGGCCAGCCTATGGCCTGCCGGCCCGCCCGTGCCCCGTGACGGTCGTTCACTCCCCGTTGAGATTGGGCGACCGTCCGTACGGGGCAAGCAGTGGGTGTACGGGTTGGAGGAGGTGGCGGCGACGTATGACGAGTATGTCGAGGGCGAGGGTGGCCCGGCGGATCGCGGCCGGCGCGGCGTACGGCGGCGGCGGCATCGGGCTGGCCGGTGCGGCCGCGGTCGGGGTGCTGCTGGCGGAGGTGCAGCTGGCCAGGCGCCGGGTGGGTGTCGGCACACCCGACCGGGTACCGAACGCGGAGGGGCTGTACGGCGACACCCTGCCGACGGCCGGTGAGACACCGTTGCGGCTGATGATGCTGGGCGACTCCACGGCCGCCGGGCAGGGCGTGCACCGGGCCGGGCAGACGCCGGGAGCGCTGCTGGCGTCGGGGCTCGCGGCCGTGGCGGAGCGGCCGGTGCGGCTGAGGTCGGTCGCGGCACCGGGTGCGTGTTCGGACGACCTGGACCGGCAGGTGGCGCTGGTGCTCGCGGACCCCGGCCCGGCGCCCGACATCTGCGTGATCATGATCGGCGCGAACGACGTCACCCACCGGATGCCGCCGACCCGCTCGGTCCGGCACCTGTCGGGGGCGGTACGGCGGCTGCGCACGGCCGGCGCGGAGGTGGTCGTGGGCACCTGCCCGGACCTGGGGACCATCGAGCGGGTGCGGCAGCCGCTGCGCTGGGTGGCCCGACGGGCGTCGCGGCAGTTGGCGGCGGCGCAGACGATCGGCGCCGTGGAGCAGGGCGGGCGCACCGTGTCGCTGGGTGATCTGCTGGGCCCGGAGTTCGCGCAGAACCCGCGGGAGCTGTTCGGCCCCGACAACTACCACCCCTCCGCCGAGGGGTACGCCACGGCCGCGATGGCGGTACTGCCGTCGGTGTGCGCCGCGCTCGGCCTGTGGCCGGCCGACGAGGAGCGTCCCGACGCGCTGCGCCGCGAGGGCTACCTTCCGGTGGCCCGGGCGGCGGCCGAGGCCGCGTCGGAGGCGGGCACGGAGGTCGCGGCGGCGATGCCGGCGGGGCCGCGGGGACCCTGGGCACTGCTCAAGCGCCGGCGGCGACGGAGGGTGGCGGAGGCGGAACCCGCCAGTCCGTCCGGCGTATGAGGACGGGGCCGTTCCGTCCGACGGGTGTCCGGGGGCGCAACCCCCGGGTACGCCCGCCGTGACGTGACCGCCGTGACGGTGACGGCCGTGACGTGGCGGCTGAGACGTGGCGGCTGTGACGGTTGCGTCTGCTGTGTCTGCCGTGCCTGCTGCTGTGTCTGCTGCCGTGTCTGCCGGGAATTCGGTGTGGCGGGCCGCCCGGCCGGCCGGGCCCGCAGGCCAAGCAAGCGCTTAGAAAGTTGCGGCCCATGTCACACCCCCGCACCCGTGACCCAGCCCATACGGCCGGGTAACTTCCCAACCAGCCCCGCCCGCCCGCCCCTCGTACCGACTCGCCACTGGAGCCGTGATGCCCGAAGCCGTGATCGTCTCAGCCACCCGCTCCCCCATCGGCCGCGCCTTCAAGGGCTCCCTGAAGGACCTGCGCCCCGACGACCTGGCCGCCACGATCATCCAGGCCGCCCTCGCCAAGGTCCCGGAGCTGGACCCCAGGGACATCGACGACCTGATGCTCGGCTGCGGCCTGCCCGGCGGCGAGCAGGGCAACAACCTCGGCCGGATCGTCGCCGTCGAGATGGGCATGGACCACCTGCCCGGCTGCACCGTCACCCGGTACTGCTCCTCGTCCCTGCAGACCTCCCGCATGGCCCTGCACGCGATCAAGGCCGGCGAGGGCGACGTCTTCGTCTCGGCCGGCGTCGAGATGGTCTCCCGGTTCGCCAAGGGCAACTCCGACAGCCTGCCGGACACGCGCAACCCGCTGTTCGCCGAGGCGGAGGCCCGTACCGCCGAGGTCGCCCAGCAGGAGGGAACCACCTGGCACGACCCGCGCGAGGACGGCCTGGTCCCGGACCCGTACATCGCCATGGGCCAGACCGCCGAGAACCTGGCCCGCGCCAAGGGCATCACCCGGCAGGACATGGACGAGTTCGGCGTCCGCTCGCAGAACCTCGCCGAGGAGGCCATCAAGAACGGCTTCTGGGAGCGCGAGATCACCCCGGTCACGCTGCCCGACGGCACGGTCGTCGCCAAGGACGACGGCCCGCGCGCCGGGGTCACCCTGGAGGGCGTGGCGGGCCTCAAGCCGGTCTTCCGCCCCGACGGCCTGGTCACCGCCGGCAACTGCTGCCCGCTCAACGACGGCGCCGCCGCCCTCGTGATCATGAGCGACACCAAGGCCCGCGAGCTGGGCCTGACGCCGCTCGCCCGCATCGTCTCCACCGGCGTCTCCGGCCTCTCCCCCGAGATCATGGGCCTGGGCCCGGTCGAGGCGAGCAAGCAGGCCCTGTCCCGCGCCGGGCTGACCATCGACGACATCGACCTGGTCGAGATCAACGAGGCGTTCGCCGCGCAGGTCATCCCCTCCTACCGCGACCTCGGCATCCCGCTGGAGAAGCTGAACGTCAACGGCGGTGCCATCGCCGTCGGCCACCCCTTCGGCATGACCGGCGCCCGCATCACCGGCACGCTGATCAACTCCCTCCAGTGGCACGACAAGCAGTTCGGCCTGGAGACCATGTGCGTCGGCGGCGGCCAGGGCATGGCCATGGTCATCGAACGCCTGAGCTGACCACCCCACGCCTCCGGACGACCGCCCGAGGGACTGTCGGTAGCGCCCGGGGGACCCACCGTGACACCGCGACCCGGAACCCGGTACACCCAGGGTTCTGGGTCGTTTTGTGACCCAATCTCCCCCAGGATGTGACCTACCTCTCCAGCCTCTTGATTTACGCAGGTCAGACCAGCCACACCCGCACCCCTCGGACCCAAAGCCCTGTCCGCTTCGTGACGTTACGCACTGACAGACGGTTAGTCCTCCCTTCAAGCTGATGTAGGAAGTCGGGGGTCGACTTTGAACCGGGAGTACGTCAGTGAGCGCCATGCCGATCGCCCTGCTGCTCACCACGGCCGCCACCGGCGCCGTGGGCGTCGCCGTCCTGCGCGCCGTGCTTGTCCTGCGCCGCCAGGTCGCGGCGTTGCGCACCGAGCTGGCCGAGAGCCGCGCCGCCACCACGCGGGGCCGCGTGCCCGCCGCCCGCGCCACCGCCGACGCCGACGAGATACGCGCCGCCGTCGCCGAGGCGCTCGCCGAGGAGCGCGAGCGGGAGCTCGCCGAGGCGCGGGCGTTCTGGGCCGCCCAGGACTCCCGGGACGTCTCCGACGCACCTCTGCTGCTCGGCCTGGCCGACAGCGAGCTGTTCCTGCCCCGGCAGACCGACTTCGTGGGTATGGAGCCCTTGGCCGAGCCGGGTGCGGACAGCGACGAGGCCGCCACGCAGGAAGCGGGCCCGCGGGAGTCCGCCGAGCTGGCCGCCGCCCGCCGCCGGCACCCCTCGCACCCGGACTTCGTGCCGAACCCCTCGCCGGCCGTGGGCGACCACGAGCGCACCGTCGCCACCCTCGAGGAGCTGGCCGAGTCGAGCGTGGCACTGGCGGACGTACGTCCGGGCCCGCTGGGCACGCTCGACGTGTACGTCTTCGCCGACGGCACCACCCTGTGCATGACCCCGGGCCACCGCGAGACCGCGGAGCGCCTGGCCTCCGCGCTGGGCGCGGGCAGGACGCCGTACCTGCTCGGCGGCTCGGGGATCTCCGGCGCCTACACGCTGACCTTCGCCTGCGGCGAGGAGAACGTGTACATCCTGGCGGACCGCGTCATCGCGTCCCTGTAGTCCTCCGCGGGCTCGGCCCTCTTCGGCTCGGTCCGCTTCGGCTCGGTCCTCTTCGGCTCAGTGCTCCGCGGGCTCGGTCCTCCGCGGCTCGGTCCTCCGCCGGCGCCGCGCGCGGGCAGCCGGGCCTCAGACACCGGCCCGCTTGCGGGCCTCCTCCACCAGTCCCACCGCTTCTTCCACCTGGCCCTCGTCCCGCAGGACGAGGGCGAGATCGTGCGCGGCGACGGCGATCTGGTCGGCGGCGGCGAACATCCCCGCGTCCGGCATCAGACGGGGCTCCGTGTCCGGTTCCTCCGCGCGCTGGGCGCGCCGGGCCAACTCCCTGGCCAGCTCCAGCGCCTCGGCGGCGGCCCCGCGTTGCAGTCTGCTCTGCGGGGCGGCCCGCAACCGGTCGGCGAAGTCGTCCACGGCACGGGTCAAAGGCGTCGTATCAACCACGGCGTGAGCGTACGCGCCCCCACGGGACTGTTGCCAACGGGCGAACGCTCAGGCACGGTGACCTGAAGGACCGGCTCACATCCCCTTTCGCCCGGAGGCGCCGATGTCCCACGTCTTCTCCGAGGAGACCCACCGCAACATGCTCGCCCGCATCCCGCAGTGCACCGGTCGTGAGATCTCCGACTGGCTGCGCGCCGTCGAGGACGGCCCCTCCCTCTTCCGTTTCGAGGAGAAGGTCAGCTGGCTCCGTCACGAACACGACCTCGCGTACGGCCACGCGAAGGCGATCATCCACGAGTACGACCTGAGAAGGGCCGCGCGCAAGCTGCTCTGAGGGCGCGCCGCCACGACGAAACGACGAAGGGCCCCGGGCTTGCGGCCCGGGGCCCTTCGTGATCAGCCTCTGCCAGTCGTTACTGGCCGTTGCCGGCTGTTGCTGGTCGTTGCTAGTCGTTGCTGTTCAGGATGGCGATCAGCCGCAGGAACTCCAGGTACAGCCACACCAGCGTCAGCGTGAGGCCGAAGGCGGCGAGCCAGGCCTCCTCGCGCGGGGCACCGTAGGCCAGGCCGTCCTCGACCTGCTTGAAGTCCATGGCCAGGAAGCAGGCGCCGAGGATGATGCCGACGATGCCGAAGACGACACCGAGCGCACCGCTGCGGAAGCCGAGGCCGTCACCGCCGCCGAAGACGGCGAACAGCAGGTTCACCATCATCAGGAAGACGAAGCCGAGCGCGGCCGCCATCACGAAGCCGTAGAAGCGCCGGTTGACGCGGATCCAGCCGGCCTTGTAGGCGATCAGCACACCGGCGAAGACCGCCATCGTGCCGATCACGGCCTGCATGGCCGCGCCGTCGGCGATGCGGTTGTCGACGACGCTGGAGACGACGCCGAGGAAGACACCCTCGAACGCCGCGTAGAGAAGGATCAGCGCCGGCGAGGCCTTGCGCTTGAAGGACTGGACGAGCGCCAGGACCATGCCGATCAGTGCGGCACCGATACCGATGCCGTAGGAGCGGCCGATGTTGGCGTCGTCCACGGGCAGCAGCGCCCACGCGAGCGCGGCGGTCACCACGAGCACACCGAGCGTGCTCGCCGTGCGGATGACGACGTCGTCCATCGTCATCCGGCCGGTGGTGGCCGGCGCCTGCGGCGGCGCGCCGTGCTGCAGGTCCTGCTGGGCGTACGGGTTCTGCGCGTAGGGGTTGCCGGCGGGCTGGGCGTACGGGGCGCCCTGCGCGTACGGGTTGCCCTGGGTGGCGACGGCGGGGCCCCCGGCCTGCGGCGCGGCGTTGAAGCCCGCGTAGCCGTTGTCGCGGCTGAACCCCCGTCGCGAGAAGACCGGGTTTCTGCTCCTCATTTCACTCCTCCATGGCCACACGACGCAGCCTTGGCTCAAGAGTAATAGAACGGCAAAGGAATGACCCTACTGCTTGGGGAGGATCTTTCCCTCACCCTGCCGGACAACACGCTATGCGGAACGGTGATTCCCCTCACGGGCGGGGTCGGACACCCGGGTGTGTGCCGCTCACCCGATCGGGAACCCCGTGTAGGCCTCGGCGAGGTCGGTCTCCGCGGCGCGGGAGGAGGCGATCCGCTCCAGGCGGGCCAGCTGGAGCCGTTCCTCGAAGGGGGTGGCGTCCGGCGCGCGGTGCAGGAGGGTCGTCATGTCGTACGAGAAGCGCTCGGCCTGCCAGACGCGGCGCAGACAGGTGTCGGAGTAGGCGTCGAGGAGTTCGTCGGAGCCGGTCCGCGTGCGGTGGGCCAGCGCCCGGGCGAGGGTGACGACGTCCCCGACGGCGAGGTTGAGGCCCTTGGCGCCGGTGGGCGGCACGATGTGCGCGGCGTCGCCGGCCAGGAAGAGGCGGCCGTACCGCATGGGCTCGTGGACGTAGGAGCGCATGGGCGTGACCGACTTCTGGGTGATCGGGCCCCGGCGCAGGACCCAGTCGTCGTCGGTCTCGAAACGGTGTTCCAGCTCGGTCCAGATCCTCTCGTCGCTCCAGCTCTCGGCATCCGTGTCCGCGGGCACCTGGAGGTAGAGGCGGGAGACGGAGGGGGAGCGCATGGAGAGCAGCGCGAAACCGCGGTCGTGGCGGGCGTAGACCAGCTCGTCGTGCGAGGGGGCGACGTCGGCGAGGATGCCGAGCCAGCCGAAGGGGTACGTCCGTTCGAAGGTGCGGACCGGTCCGGCCGGGACCGCGGCCCGGGCCACTCCCCAGAAGCCGTCGCAGCCGGCGACGTAGTCGCACTCCAGGACGTCCTCGACGCCCTCGTGCCGGAAGCGGACCCTCGGGTGGCCGGTCCCGGCCCCCTCCACCGCCAGCCCCTCGGCCTCGAACAGCAGCGGGCCGCCGTCCTCGAGCTGGAGGGCGATGAGGTCCTTGCAGACCTCGGTCTGGGCGTAGACCATGACGGACCTGCCGCCGGTGAGCGCGGGGAAGTCGACGCGGTGGCGCCGCTTCGCGAACCGCAGCTCGATCCCGTCGTGGCGCAGCCCCTCACGGTCCATCCGCGCTCCGGCCCCGGCCGCGCGCAGGACGTCCACGGTGCCCTGCTCGAGGATTCCGGCGCGCTGCCGCCGCTCGACGTAGGCGCGGTCGCGGCTCTCCAGGACGACCGAGTCGATCCCGGCGTTGTGGAGCAGCCGGGCGAGGAGGAGTCCGGCGGGGCCGGCCCCGATGATGCCGACGGTGGTGCGCATCGGTCGTTCCCTTCGATTGGCGTCGTTGCCGTCACGGTGGGGGTGAGCACCTCCCACCGCGCCCACCGCACTGCCCTGTTCGCATGGTGAAATTTCCTTCACTCATGCTCGCCAGAGTCTCGGCCTCCCGCGCGCCGCTGTCAACGGGTGCGCAGGGTGCCCTCGGGATCGCGTGACGGCCCGGCGGCTCCGCGGGCGGGCCCGCGGCGGCATCCGGGGCGGGCTTCGGAGTGGGCCGACGGCGGATCGTCCCGGCGCAGGTGACGGGGCAGGCCCGGACCCGCTCGCGGCGGCTCCCGGCCCAGGTGACGGGGCAGGCCCCGGGATCGACTCGCGGCGGCTCCCGGCCCGGGTGACGGGGCAGGCCCCGGGGTGGGCCCGCGGCGGTCTGCGGGGCGGGCGCCCGGGGGGCGGCCTCCGGGGTGGGCCCGCCGCAGGCGGCTCAGCCCTCCCGGTGGTCCCGCAGGAGCCGCTGGATCTCGGCCAGCCTCTCCCGGTCGGTGCCCCGGCCGCCGCTCGCGAGGGCGTCCAGACGTTCGGCGGTGCGGAAGTCGTACGCGCGTTCCTCTTCCTCTCCCGGTACGGCGTCGTACGTCTCCTTGTCGGCGAAGCCGACGACGACGTCCACGACCTTGGCGAGGATCCAGGTCAGGACGAAGGAGAACGCGGCCACGGCGAGGATCGCGACGATCTGCTTCCAGAGCAGGGAGCCGCCGCCCCCGTAGAAGAGGCCCTCCTTGCCGCTGACGTCGGCCGTGGCGAACAGGCCGACCATGATCAGGCCGACGAGGCCGCCCGCGCCGTGCACACCGACCACGTCGAGGGTGTCGTCGACGTTCAGCCGGTACTTCAGGGTGATGGCGAACGCGCAGACGGCCCCGGCGACGAGTCCGGTCACCAGCGCGCCGGTGGGGTCGATCTCGCCGCACGCCGGGGTGATGGCCACCATGCCGGCCACCGCCGCCGAGCCCACGCCCATCATGGTGACCCGTCGCGTACGCCAGTACTCCACCAGCGGCCAGGTGACCATCGCGCCGGCCGCACCGAGCTGCGTGTTGATGAAGGCCGTGGCGGCGGTGCCGGTGTCCCGGACGGCCGACCCGGCGTTGAAGGCGAGCCAGCCGAACCAGAGCAGGGCCACGCCGATCATGACCAGGGGGATGTTGTTGGGCCGCGGCTCCTTGCGCCGGAAGTCCGCCGGGCCTCTGATGACCAGGGCCGCGGCCAGCCCGGCGATGCCGGAGTTGAGCTCCACCGGCAGGCCTCCGGCGAAGTCCAGCGCGCCCAGGTGCTTGGTGATCCAGCCGTTCTCCGTGTCGAAGACCCAGTGCGCGATCGGCACGTACACGATCAGCAGCCACAGCGCCGAGAAGACCAGCCATCCCCGCATCCTGACCCGGCCGGCGATGGACCCGCTGATCAACGCCACCGTGACGATGGCGAAACCCATCTGGAAGGTGGCGTACACGTAGGTCGGGATCGAGTCGGTCAGCGTGTTCGGCTCGATGCCGCGCAGGAAGGCGTGGTCCAGGTTTCCGATGAGTCCGGCGCCGCCGACGTCCGGGCCGAAGACGAGCGAGTATCCGACGAGGTACCAGAGGATGCTCACGAAGCACAGCGAGGCGAAGCTCATCTTGAGCATCACCAGGACGTGCTTGGTGCGGACCATGCCGCCGTAGAAGAAGGCGAGGGCGGGGGTCATCAGCAGCACCATGGCCGCCGCCGCCAGCATCCAGGCGGTGTCACCGGAGTCGTAGGCGGGCGGCATGGGGGCGGGCGCGGTGATCACGGGCATGGCCTCCTGGACGCGGGGACAGGACGGGGGCGGGGACGGACGGGACGGAGCGGTGCGGAGCGGGGCGGGGCGGGGCGGGGCGGGGACGGGGCGGGGACAGGGTGGTCGGACTACGCTTTACGCAGGTCAGGTGCGGGGTGGCCGGTGAGCAGTCGGCGTACGGCGTCCCAGGCGGCCCGGACGGCGCCGGTGACCCGGGGCTCCTCGTGGCCGAGGACGCGCACCCAGGCCCCGCAGTCGTCCGGGAGGACGCTCGCCCCGTGCAGCACCTCATGGCCCGTCAGGGACTCGTGCAGGGCGTCGGCGATCTCCGCGGCGGGGCACCGGCCGCTCACCACGAACAGGGACGCGACGTGGTCGTGCCCGGCGAAGACACCCGGGCCGTCCACCCCGCCGTGGCGCCCGGGGGCGAGCCGCAGCGTGTCCACCGCCAGCAGGGTGCCGTCGGGCCGGCGGATCTCCAGGTCGCCGGTGAGGACGGTGTAGGCGTGGCGCTCGCCGCGGGCGAGCCGGCCCGCGGTGACCGTCTCGCCGTAGACGGCCGTGGCGTCCTCGTCGACGGTGAGACGGACGCTCTGGTGGAACCGCGCGCCCCGGAAGGGGATGAGCGGGTCGGGCAGGTACTCGACGTAGGCGCCCTCGGCGGCGGTCAGGCGGACCAGCTGCGTCGCGTAGTCCTGCTCCATCCGGTAGACCTTGGTGGCCGCCTGCGTGGTGAGGAGCACCTGGGTGCCCGGACCGCAGCGCAGGTCCTGGCGGTAGCGGTCGGCCTGGGCGATGCCGCCGCCCGTGGCCATCACGTAGACGCACGCCATGCCGGGCAGCGCCGGGTCGACGTGGAGCGGGCGCATGATCTCCAGGGGCGACTTCTGGTACCGCTCGACCAGCTCGGTGCGCTCCCCCCGGCGGGCGAACCCGAGGTCGAGGATGCCGACCTTGGCCGGCGAGCCCGGGCCGAGCGTCTCGGGCGTGCCCGAGAACGCCGACAGCTCCGGTGGGAGCCGGACGGGCTCGTAGTGGTCCGGCGCGAGCCGGTCGCGGACGGCCGGCATGTCAGGTCAGGACCTTGCGCCGGGACTCGAGGAAGGCGAGGACCCCGTCGACGCCCTTGCCGGTCAGGCAGTCGGTGAGCACCACGGGTCCGTCACCGCGCACCCGGTGGGCGTCGGACTCCATGACGTCGATGTCGGTCCGCACGTACTGGGCGATGTCGATCTTGTTGATGACCAGCAGGTCGGAGTCGGTGATGCCCGGCCCCCGCTTGCGCGGCATCTTCTCCCCCTCGGCGGTGTCCAGGACGAAGACGAACACGTCGACCAGGGCCGGGCTGAAGGTGAGCGTCAGGTTGTCGCCGCCGCTCTCGTAGAGGAGGACGTCGACGTCGGGGCAGCGTTCCAGCATCTCCGCGCCCGCCGCCATGTTCATCGTCGGGTCGTCGCGTACGGCGGTGTGCGGGCAGGCGCCCGTCTCGACGCCCACCACGCGGTCGCCGTCCAGCACTCCGTCGAGCGTGCGGCGGATGTGCTGGGCGTCCTCCTGGGTGTAGATGTCGTTGGTGATCACGGCGGGCCGGTGGCCCTGCTTGATCAGCATCGGGACGAGGGCCTCGACGAGAGCGGTCTTCCCCGATCCGACGGGTCCGCCGATCCCCACGCGCAGTACGTTGTCTCGCACCTGTCCTTCTCTCTTCCTCTTCGGTCGCCGGCCGTTCGCGGCCGACGGGTGGTCAGCTGGCGAACAGCCGGGCCTCCGCCCGCTCGTGACGGCCCGACATGACGTCCACGGCGAAGGTGGTCGCCCCGAGGTCGTCGAGGCTGCGGGCCAGCGCCTCGCGGGTGGTCTCCTCGATCACCGGGGCCGTCCGCCGCAGCAGGCCCTGGGCCAGCCGGTGATCGGTCAGCCTCAGCCTCAGCGCCGCTCCGGCGAAACTGGCGCAGAACGCGAACAGGTCGGCGGCGACGGCCTGCCGCACGGGCACGCCGGTCGCCGCGTACACGACCCCCGCGGCGACGGCCTGGGTCCCCGGAGCCTGACGGTCCGCGACCGTGCGGTGGTACCGGGCGATGCCGGCCGCGCCGAAGACCTCGGCGGCGAGGTCCAGCAGCTGGCGCCCGGTACGGGTCGCCGCCTGCCGCATCTCGCGGCCCAGCTTCGTCGCGTGCAGCCGGCGGTCCGTCGCGGCCACCGTGTCCCAGTCGTCCGCCGCGGCGGCCCGGTGGGCCAGGGCGAGCGCGGTCGCGTCGGAGGGGCCGACCCCGTGCCGGAGGACGTCGTGGAGCAGCGCGGCGAGGGAGTCGTGGCCGACCGCCCTCTCCTGGACGAAGCCCTCCAGGCCGTGGGACAGGGTGTAGAACCCGCTGGGGAACGCCGAGTCGGTCAGCTGGAGGCTGACGAGCAGGTGCCCCAGGTCGTGCGCCGGGTCCGGCCCCGGGGCACCGGAGGCCGGCGTTCCCGAGGCCGTCGCCCCGGGGACGGCCGGCGCGGCCCCGTCCGGTTCCGTCGTCTCGTCGCGGTACATGGGCGGGTCAGGTCAGGAAGAACAGCTGGTTGAGGGGCAGCTTCTGGGCCGGTTCGATGGTGACGACCTCGCCGTCCACCGTGACCCGGTACGTCTCCGGATCCACCTCGATCTCGGGGAGGACGTCGTTGCGGACCATGTTGTGCTTGCCGATCGTGCGGGTCTTGAGCACCGGGAGCACCCGCCGCTCCAGACCGAGCTTCTCCGGCACCCCGGCCGCGATGCCGGCCTGGGACATGAAGGTGACGTGCGTCGACTGCATGGCCCGTCCGTACTGGCCGAAGGACGGCCGGTAGTAGACGGGCTGCGGGGTGGGCAGCGAGGCGTTCGGATCGCCCATCTGCGCCCAGGAGACGATGCCGCCCTTGATGACCATCTTGGGCTTGGCCCCGAAGGAGTGCATCGGCCACAGGACGATGTCCGCCAGCTTGCCGGCCTCCAGCGATCCCACGTAGTCCGATACGCCGCTGGCGATGGCCGGGTTGATGGTGGCTTTGGCCAGGTAGCGCAGGACGCGCTGGTTGTCGTTGCGGTCGGAGTCCTCCGGCAGCGGGCCGAAGGCCTCCTTGCACACGTGCGCGATCTGGAAGGCGCGGGTGACGGACTCGCCGATCCGGCCCATGGCCTGGGAGTCGGACGAGATCATGCTGATGATGCCCCGGTCGTGCAGGACCGTCTCGGCGGCGATGGTCTCCGCCCGCACCCGGCTGTCGGCGAAGGACACGTCCTCGGGGATGTCGTGGCTGAGGTGGTGGCACACCATCACCATGTCCAGCAGTTCGTCCACGGAGTTCTTGGTGTACGGCAGCGTCGGGTTGGTGGAGGACGGCAGGACGTTCGGCTCGCCGGTGACCCGCAGGATGTCGGGGGCGTGTCCGCCGCCCGCGCCCTCGCTGTGGAAGGTGTGGATCGTGCGGCCGTCGATCGCGGACCGGGTGTCCTCGAAGAAACCGCCCTCGTTGAGGGTGTCGGTGTGGATGGCGACCTGGACGTCGTGGCGGTCGGCGACGGCGAGCGCGTTGTCGATGACGGCGGGGGTGGCGCCCCAGTCCTCGTGGACCTTGAGCGCGGCGGCGCCCGCCTCGATCTGCTCGTCCAGCGCGGCGGGGAGGCTGCCGTTGCCCTTGGCCATGATGCCGATGTTGACCGGCAGGTCCTCGGCCGCCTCCAGCATGCGGGCCATGTTGTAGGGGCCGGGCGTGCAGGTCGTGCCGTTGGTCCCGTCCGTCGGCCCGGTGCCGCCGCCGAAGAGGGTGGTGATGCCGTTGCTGAGCGCCTGCTGGCACTGCTGGGGCGAGATGAAGTGCACGTGCGAGTCCAGTGCCCCGGCGGTGGCGATCAGGTGCTCGCCGGCGATGACCTCCGTGCCGGTGCCGACGACGAGCCGGGGGTCGACGGCGTCCTGCGTCTGCGGGTTGCCGGACTTGCCGATGCCCGCGATGAATCCGTCCTTGACGCCGATGTCGCACTTGACCACACCGATCACCGGATCCATGACCACGACGTTGGTGATGACGAGGTCGAGGGCGCCCTGCGCGGCGGTGGCCTGCGGGTCCGAGGCCATGCCGTCGCGCATGGTCTTGCCGCCGCCGTAGACCACCTCGTCCCCGTAGGAGCCCTCGCGTACGTCCTTCTCGACCTCCACTACGAGGTTGGTGTCGGCCAGCCGGAACCGGTCGCCCACCGTGGGACCGAACAGGTCGGCGTACTGCTTGCGGGAGAGGGTCGGCATGTCAGTGGGATCCCTTCTTCTTGGACTTCTCGGCGCCGCCCTTGCCCGGGCCGCCCTCCTGCTCCGCGTCGGCATCGCCGCCCGCCCCCCGGAACCCCCGTTGCAGCGCCCGGCTGACGGCCTCCACCCGGGCCGGGTGCGACTTGACGCTGCCGTTGAGGAGACCGCTGAAGCCGGTGAGGCGCCCGGTGCCCGCGTACGCGCACAGCTCGACCTCGCGGGTGCCGCCGGGCTCGAAGCGGACGGCCGTGCCGGCGGCGATGTTGAGATGCATGCCGAGCGTGGCGTTCCGGTCGAACTCGAGGGCGGAGTTCGCCTCGAAGAAGTGGTAGTCGGAACCGACCTGGATCGCCCGGTCGCCGGTGTTGCGGACCGTCACCTTGACGGTCCGCCGGCCGGCGTTGATCTCGATCGGGTCGTCGCCGTACTGGTAGCGAGGGGGAAGTGTCATCGAAGGCTCCTGCTGGATGGGAGGACATGCGGGTCCGCGCCGCGGCGCGGGACGGAGTCGGTGCGGCGGGATCCCCGGGGAGCGGCGTCGGCCGGCCCCGGGCTGACGGCCCGAAGGGTGCGGGGAGAGCCGTGGGCGCCCTGCCCGTCCTGGGCCCGGACGGGGGCGGGCCCGCCCGGGCCGTGGCTGTGACCACCCGGACCGTGGCTGTGACCACCCGGACCGTGGCTGTGGGAGTGCCCGTGGGCGTCGGCCGCGGTGAGGCCCCGGGACAGGCCGTCGTCGCCGTGCCGGTCGCGCAGGTGCCAGGCCTCGGCGACACGCGCGCCCAGTACGCCCGCCACCGCGGACGCCGCGAGGAGGGGCCCGCCCGGCTCGCAGTGTTCCGGGTCCGGCACCGGCGGGGCCGCCCAGGCGGCCGGGAGCAGGACGACGCGCTCCGCGCCGAGGGCACGGCAGCGCCGTACGCCTTCGGCCGGGTCCGGGTCGCCCCCGGTGAGGGCCACCTCGACCGTGCGGTGCCGCCCGTACTGCCGCACCAGACGGGCGATCCGGAACAGGTCCGCGTCGACGAAGGGGTCCCCGGACGGAGCGGTGACCAGCAGTGCGCTGGTCTCCGGCACCCGCGTGGCCGCCGCCCGGAGCCAGCCGGTCAGGTGCTCCGCGGTGCCGAAGGGCTCGGCCAGCACGGTCCCGGAGCGTTCCTCCGCGGACAGGCCGAGCAGGGTGCGGGCGGCGTCGGCGACCAGTTCCGGATCGCGGCCCAGGGTCATCGGCACCACGCAGACCGGTTCGCCGCGGGCGCGCAGCGCGCGGACGCACCGGAACAGTTCACGGCCGCCGGTCACGCAGGACACCCGGGGGTCCAGCAGACCGCGTACGGCACGCCCGCCGTCGCTCTCGTGACCGCAGACGGCGACCACCTCGCCCCGGCGCACGGGTCAGCCGCCGACCGGGTCGTGGCAGGAGACGAGCTTGTTGCCGTCGTCGAAGGTCGCCTCCACCTGGAGCAGCGGCAGCATCTCCCGCACGCCCTCCATGGTCTGCTCCTCGCCGACGACCTGCCGGCCCAGTTCCATGCAGTCGGCGACGCTCTTGCCGTCCCTGGCGGCTTCGAGGATGGCCTCGGTGATGAGCGCCACCGACTCGCTGTAGTTGAGCTTCAGGCCGCGCTCCCGGCGTTTGCGGGCCAGGTCCGCCACCACGTACACGAGCAGCTTGTCGATCTCTCGGGGGGCCAGGTTCATGGGGACTGCCTTCCTCGGTCACGCGTACGCGTGACGCGGTCGCGGGCGGGCCGGGGGTCTCAGGAGTCGTCGGCGCGCACGGTGATGCGTGACAGGACGGGCACGGCCGCCAGCAGTGCCCAGGTGGTGATGTTGAACGGCCAGGTGAAGGTGTGGCTGCCGAAGTCGTCGAAGAGCACCGACAGCGAGGCCGTCAGACCGGTGCTGGCGGCGGCGGCCAGCACCGTGTAGGCGTAGTTCCACGGGGACGGACGCAGCAGGACGACGCCGAACGCGAGGCTGGTCAGGACCGCGTTGTAGCCGTAGATCCCCTCGCCGATCAGTACGGCCGGGGCGCCGAGCGCCCACGCGGTGAGGATCCCGACGACACTGCCCAGCACGGCGAACAGCCCCACCCGCCATCCGGCCAGGAAGAGGCCGGCCAGCATGATCAGGCCGACGTACCAGGTCTCGACGAAGAAGATCTGGGAGATGTTCGAGAAGAAGCCCTGCCACAGGTCGGTCCAACTGACGTCGGGGCTCCTGGAGGTGGCCGGGGTGACCGCGGACTCGGGGGTTCCGTGCCAGACGCGCTCGAAGGAGGGGGCGCCCAGGACCATCACCAGGGAGACCAGGCAGAACGGCCCGGTGAACGCCTTCAGTCCGAAGGGACGCAGCAGGTTGCCGAGGGCGGCGGTCACCAGCGTGCACATCACGGCCGCGCTCACGGCCATGACGTAGGTCGAGGGGTGGTGGCCCAGGTACACCAGCATGGCGATGCCGCCCAGCACGCCGCAGTAGGTCATCAGCCCCTGGACCACGGAGTCGCGCGGTACGGCGAGAAGCCGTGCGGTCAGCGTGGAGACCACCGCTCCGATGGTGGCGAAGAGGCCGATCTCCCAGCCCGCCACCCAGAGGGCGACGAGGATCACCAGCGACGTCCACACGCTCGCCTGGAAGTCCACCTGGCCCACACCGCGCAGCGCGCCGAGCGCCGTTCCCTTCCACGGGTGCGACGGCGCATCGGCGCGGCGCCCGGGTGGCTGAGTGGCCACGCTGCCTCCTACAGGGCGAGGCCTCTGACGGGCCGTCGGCTGGGTGCGGGGCTGTCGTCGTTCGGCGTGGAGCTGTTTGATCGATCGCCAGCTAAGGTGACGATATGCACCTTATTGGCGATATGCACCTTCATCGTCACCCGGATCACACGGGCGGTTCACAGGGGCCCGTGGTCGCCGCGGTGGCGGTCGGTGGAGCGGTGGGCGCCCTCCTGCGCTACGCGGCTTCCCGCCTGTGGCCCAACGGCAGCGACGCCGCGCTGCTGTGGCGGACCGGCGAGGCCGCCTTCCCCTGGACGACCCTGCTGATCAACGTGGTCGGGTGCTTCCTGATGGGAGTGCTCACCGTCGCGCTCAAGGAACGGTTCACCCGTGCGCCCCGCCTGCTGAACCCCCTGCTCGGCACCGGCGTCCTCGGCGGCTTCACCACGTTCTCCTCCTACACCGACGACACCCGGCGGCTGTTCGAGAACGACCAGCCGGGCGCCGCCGTCGGCAACCTCCTGCTGACGGCGGCGGGAGCCCTGACCGCGGTGGTCCTGGGAGTGCTCCTGGCGCGCCTGCTGCTGACACGCCCCCGAGGCGCGCGGGCCGGACGGGGCGGTGGGGCCTGATGGGTGAGTGGCTGCTGGTCCTGGCCGGCGGAGCGGTCGGCGCGCCGGTCCGCCATCTGATCGGCGCGGCGGCCCGGGAGCACCTGCGGTCCGCCTTCCACTGGGGCACGTTCCTCGCCAACATGGCCGCGGCGCTGCTCCTGGGCTTCCTCGTCGAGGCCGGCACCGAGGGAGCGCTCGGCGATTCCGGGCAGGCCCTGCTGTCCACGGGCTTCTGCGGTGCCCTGTCCACCTGGTCGACGTTCTCCAACGAGGTCCACTCCATGGCCACCGCCCGGCACGTCGTCGGCGCCGCCGGCTACGTGTTCGTGACGGTCGCCCTCGGTCTCGGGTTGTCGTTCGCGGGTATGGCGGTCGCCCAGGCCCTGTGGTGATCACGGCCGTCACCCGGACGGCGCACGGGTGGCGCACCGGACCGCCCCGCCTCGACCGGGGGCGCACGGCACGGTCGATGGCGGCCTTCGGACTCTCCTTCGGCGCGGTCACGGCGGTCGCCGGGGTCCACAGCGGGATCTTCGCCGCGATGGGCTGCTACGTCGACGCCTACGGCACCCGCGACCCCTACCCCCGGCGGGGCCCGCTGCTCGCCAGTCTTTCGGCGGCCTTCGTCGTGGCCTTCGCCGCGGGGTCCGCGGCCGCGGGCGACGTGTGGGCGATGGCGGCGGTGCTCTCCGTCGTCGCCGTCGTCGCCACCCTGTTCGTCCGCACCCTGCATCTGAGCGGGCCGGGCAGTTACTTCGTCATCCTGGTCGCCGCCCTGGCGGCCTTCCTGCCGCCGGCGGACCTCGCGGACACGGCGGTCCGGGCCGGCTACCTCGCCCTGGGGGCCGCCCTGTCCTGGGTCTTCGGCATGTCGGGCCGGCTGTCCCGGCCGTACGGACCCGAGGAGCGGGCGGTGTCGGCCGCCTTCCGGTCGGTCGCGGCGTTCGCGGACGCGCAGGCCGGGGCCCGGGCCAGGTCCGGGGCGGGGAGCCCGCCGGACGACGTCGCCGCCGCCGGGCGGAGCGCCTACGTGGCCGTGCACGGAGCGTGGGCGGCGCTCGACGACGCCCGGGGAGGCGGACGGGCAGCGCCCGCCCCACGGCGGATGCTGCTCTACGCCCTCATGACCACGCTGGAACCCCTGCTCGACACGGTGCAGAACAGGGCGGAGCGGGGCGGTGCTCCGGTACCCGCCGACCGGGTCGCGTGGCTCCGCGCCACGGCCGCGGAGATCACGGCGGGCCGGGTGCCGGGGCCCTGTCCCGACGGAGCCGACGGCCCCGCCGGCCCCGCTGGGCCCGACGGACCCTCTGGACCTGCTGGACCCGACGGTCCCGCTCGACCCGACGGACCCGACGGTCCCGCTCGACCCGACGGACCCGACGGTCCCGCTCGACCCGACGGACCCGACGGTCCCGCTGGACCCGGCGGTCCCGACGGTCCCGCTCGACCCGACGGTCCCGCTGGACCCGACGGATCCGATGGCCCTCTCGGTGCGGGCACCGGTGCGGCCCCGTCCGGCCCCCGCGGCCGGGAGACGCCCCCGGGGCTCCTGGAGACCGCGCGGGAACGCTGGCCCGTACCGCTCCCCCCACGCAAGAGCGTGGGCGCGGAGCTGCGCCGTCTGCTGTCCCGCTCCTCCCCCGCCCTCCCGATCGCCCTCCGGGTCGGGCTCGCCGTCGCGGTGGGCACCGTACTGGGCTCCGTACTTCCGCTCCTGCACCCGGCGTGGGTGGCCGTGGGCGCGGCCGCCGCCCTCCAGGGCGGGCCGGGTCGACAGCCCGCGCAGCGCGCGCAGGCGCGGCTCGTCGGGACCGTGGCCGGGGTGGCGGTCACGGCTCTCGTCTTCCACTCCTACCAGCCGGGCACGTGGGTGACCGTCGCCGTGGCCACCGTCGCGCACGCGGTCTCGCGCGGCGTGCCCCCGGGCGCCCTCTTCGTACGCACCCTGCTGAACACACCGGTCGCGTTGCTGCTGGTCGCCGCCGCTTCCTCGACCGGCCTGGGCACGCTCGCCGCCTTCCGGTTCCTCGACCTGACCCTCGGCCTCGCGCTCGGGGTGGCCGTCGCCCTGCTGGTGCGCGGTGTGCCACGGCGCAGG
Organism: Streptomyces sp. WG5; assembly: GCF_049974565.1. Classification (NCBI taxonomy): domain Bacteria; kingdom Bacillati; phylum Actinomycetota; class Actinomycetes; order Kitasatosporales; family Streptomycetaceae; genus Streptomyces; species Streptomyces sp. WG5. The sequence continues at coordinate 87,510 of NZ_JBNGGC010000015.1, forward strand.
GTGTGCGCGGCGGTGGCGAACGCCGTGTCGGCGGCGGGGGCCGCCGTACAGGACCGCCTGCGCACGGGGACGGTCCGGGCCGCCGCCGCGGGGGCCTCCTGGCAGCGGATGGCGGAACTGTGGGACATGCATGCCGCGGTGCCCGCCGAGGAGATCCGCACGACCGGCACGGCGGACCGGCTGTGGCCGGCCGTCCTGGCGGTACGCCGCCTGCTGTCCTGGACCGTGCTCGGCGGCCCCGTGCCCCCCGCCCCCGACGACGGCGCCCGGGCCGGGAGCTACGCGGACGCCCTGGCCCGGGCGGCACGCACGGGCCTGCCCGGCTCGCCCGGCCTCCGGGCGGCGCTCGCCGGAGCGACCCACGTGCCGGATCCGGAACTGCACCGGAGGCTGACCGCCTTGGGAGACGCGCTGCTACGTCCCGCTCCCGCGGCCCCGGCCGACGACGGCACCGGGGGGAGATGAACGAACCACGCCTGGCCGCCCGCCGTCGGACAGGTGGCCGGTCTCCTCGCAAGGGCCGGGGCGCATGCCATGGACGGGGCGACGGGACGCGGGGCGATGTGCTCCCCCGCGATGCCGCCTCCGTGTCCCCCGTCGTGAAAGGGCACGGTGCCGACCGGTCGCCCGGGCCGGGCGGCACCGGTCGCGAGAAGAGTGCCCGGAGCCGGACTTGAACCGGCACGCCCGCGAAGGGGCAGCGAGGTTTAAGCTCGCCGTGTCTGCATTCCACCATCCGGGCAGGCCATGGGCTCCGCTTCGAGTGTCCCGAGCCTATCGGGGCGCGACCCCCGCACAGCGGGCGGGCGGAGCGATGTTGTCTTATTTTATTGGCGCCTGAGGGGTCATCAGCTCCGGGTGCGGGCCATCCACACGTGCCAACACCCTTGCGTGCGGCGGTCGGCCACGCATGCGGAATGACGGAATTTCACCGTCTCTACAAGGGCGCCCGCCCCGTTCTCGCTCCAGGGCTGCCACGGGGGCGCCGTCGGGGGCACATCGCGGGCGGACACGTCAGGGGCGTCACGGGCGGGCGCGTCAGGGGCGTCCCTCATCCCCAGGTATGACGCCGGCGTCCCGGATGCGACCGAAGTCCCCCCTCGGAACCGGAACAGCGGTTGACGACACGGCACCTCACGGCCGGGAGGATGGAGAACGTCCCCGAGCACACGCCGTACCGACAGGAGCGCCCTTCCCGTGACCACCGCACCCATCGCCGACCGGTCCACCACCGTGGCCGCACGTGCCACGGAGGTTTCCAAGATCTACGGCCAGGGCGAGACCCAGGTGGTCGCCCTGGACCGGGTCTCCGTCGACTTCCGACAGGCCCAGTTCACCGCGATCATGGGCCCCTCCGGCTCCGGCAAGTCCACACTGATGCACTGCGTCGCCGGGCTGGACACCTTCTCCTCCGGCTCGGTGCGCATCGGCGACACCGAACTGGGCTCGCTGAAGGACAAGCAGCTGACCAAGCTGCGCCGGGACAAGATCGGTTTCATCTTCCAGGCGTTCAACCTGCTGCCGACGCTGAGCGCGCTGGAGAACATCACCCTTCCGATGGACATCGCGGGCCGCAAGCCGGACAAGCAGTGGCTGGACTCCGTGATCGGGATGATCGGGCTGTCCGACCGGCTCGGCCACCGTCCCTCCCAGCTCTCCGGCGGCCAGCAGCAGCGGGTGGCCGTGGCCCGGGCGCTGGCCTCCCGCCCGGAGATCATCTTCGGTGACGAGCCGACCGGGAACCTGGACTCCCGCTCGGGCGCCGAGGTGCTGGGCTTCCTGCGCAACTCGGTGCGGGAGCTGGGGCAGACCGTGGTGATGGTGACCCACGATCCGGTGGCCGCCGCCTACGCGGACCGGGTGGTCTTCCTCGCGGACGGACGCATCGTCGACGAGGTGTACGGGCCGACGGCCGACTCGGTGCTGGACCGCATGAAGCAGTTCGACGCCAAGGGCCGCACCAGCTGACCCGTCGTCCACCGGCCCGTCCACCGGCCCGTCCCCGCCCCTGACGCGTACGTGCCTCCGTACGTCCGTACCCCGTACGTACGTGCCTCCGTACGTCCGTGACTCCGTACGTCAGTACGTCAGTACGTCAGTACGTCCGTGACTCCGTACGTCAGTACGTCAGTACGTCCGTGACTCCGTACCTCCGACAGAGAAGACCCATGTTCCGTACCGCCTTGCGCAACGTTCTCGCGCACAAGGCCAGGCTCTTGATGACCGTACTCGCCGTGATGCTCGGCGTGGCGTTCGTGTCGGGCACCCTGGTCTTCACCAACACCATCACCGACGCCCTGCAGAACAGCTCCGCCAAGGGCTTCGACCAGGTCGACGTCGCCGTGACGACCGAGTACCAGGACGCCGAGGGCGACAAGGTCGGCGAAGTCCCCGAGCTGACCGAGGCCCTCCTCGACGACAGTGCGAAGGTGCCCGGGGCGGCCTCCGCCATCGGCGTGGTGACCGGCTTCACCGCCGTCGCCGACAAGGACGGCGACCTGATCGGTGACGGCTGGAGCACGCAGGGCGGCAACTACTGGGGGGAGAAGGACCCCCGGTACCCGCTGGTCGACGGGCGCGCCCCGAAGGGCACGGGCGAGATCCTCATCGACTCCAAGACCGCCGAGCGCACCGGCTACGGCGTCGGCGACACCGTGCGGATGTCCATCGACGGTCCGGTGCTGACCCCGAAGGTCACCGGCGTCTTCACCACCGACGACGGCAACGTCGCGGCCGGCGGCACCCTCACCCTGTTCGACACCGCGACCGCGCAGAAGGTCTTCGGCAAGACGGGCACGTACGACGAGATCGCCGTCAAGGCGAAGGCCGGTGTCACGCAGGCCGCGCTGAAGGCGCAGCTCGACCAGGCGCTGCCGAAGGACCTCGTCGAGACCACCACCGGTGAGAAGCTGGCCGACGACCAGGCGGAGATGATCGCCTCGTCGATGAGCGGCATGAAGCAGGGTCTGCTGGTCTTCGCCGGCATCGCGCTGTTCGTCGGCACGTTCATCATCGCCAACACCTTCACGATGCTGGTCGCCCAGCGCACCAAGGAGCTGGCGCTGATGCGGGCGGTCGGCGCCTCCCGCCGGCAGGTCACGCGGTCGGTGCTGATCGAGGCGTTCGTGGTCGGTGTCGTCGCCGCGGTGACCGGCCTGCTCGCGGGCATCGGCATCGGGGCCGGAATGCGCTCCCTGATGGGTTCGCTGGGCGCGGTCGTGCCCGACGGACCGCTGGTCGTCTCCCCGGGCACGGTCGTCGCGGCGCTCGCGGTCGGTGTCCTGGTCACCATGCTGGCGGCGTGGCTGCCGGGTCGCCGGGCGGCGAAGATCCCGCCGGTCGCGGCGATGAGCAGCGTCCACGCCACGGCCACGACGAAGTCGCTGGTGCTGCGCAACACGCTGGGCGCGCTGGTCTCGGCCGCCGGTGTCGCGGTCGTCCTCGCGGCGACGACGATGGAGGGCTCCGACGGGCAGGCCCCGATGGGCATGGGCGCGGTGCTGCTGATCATCGGCGTGTTCATCCTGACGCCGCTGCTGTCCCGTCCGCTGATCGCCGCCGCGGCGCCGGTGCTGCGCGTGTTCGGCGTCTCGGGCAAGCTCGCCCGGCAGAACTCGGTGCGCAACCCGCGCCGCACCGCCGCCACCGCCTCCGCGCTGATGATCGGCCTCACCCTGATCACCGGCATGACGGTGATGGCGGGCAGCCTGCAGAAGTCGATCGACAAGATGGCGGCGGCGGCGATCGAGGCCGACTACGTGGTCTCCATGGCCAACGGCAACTACCTCAGCCCCGACGTCGCCGAGAAGCTGCGCGAGGCCGACGGGGTCACCGCCATCAGCCCCCTGCGCAACGCGGAGTCCCGCATCGGCGGACAGACCGAGTACCTCACCGGCGTCGACGGCTCCACGATCGGCGAGCTGGCCGACGTGAAGGTCGAGCAGGGCGCCTTCCGGATCGGCGGCACCGACGTCGTCGTGGACACCGGCACCGCCGAGGACCACGGCTGGAAGGCCGGCTCCGCGTTCACCGTCGCCTACGAGGACGGCGAGAAGCAGCAGCTGAAGGTCGCCGGGGTCTACGAGGGCAACGACATGATCCGCGGCATCATGGTCGACCTCGCCAACGTCGCCCCGCACCAGTCGGACCCGGTCGACATGCAGGTGATGGTGAAGATGTCCGACGGGGCCTCCGCGGCCTCGAAGGACAGCCTGGTGAAGGCGCTCGACACCAACCCGGCGATCCAGGTCCAGGACAAGCAGGACATCTCCAACGAGGTCGCGAAGATGTTCACGCTGATGCTGAACATGCTCTACGGCCTGCTGGCCATGGCGGTGATCGTGGCCGTCCTCGGTGTCATCAACACCCTGGCCATGTCGGTCTTCGAACGCTCCCAGGAGATCGGCATGCTGCGGGCGATCGGCCTGGACCGCAAGGGCATCAAGCGGATGGTCCGCCTGGAGTCCCTGGTGATCTCCCTCTTCGGCGGTGTGCTCGGCATCGGTCTCGGCGTGTTCTTCGGCTGGGCGGCCGGACAGCTGATGGGCACGACGATCCCGACGTACGAACTGGTCCTGCCCTGGGCCCGGATGGGTGTCTTCCTTCTGCTGGCCGCCGCCGTGGGCGTCCTGGCGGCGCTGTGGCCGGCCCGCAGGGCGGCGCGCCTGAACATGCTCCAGGCCATCAAGGCGGAGTAACCGGTACGCACGAGGAGGGCCCCGTTCCCGGGTGGGAGCGGGGCCCTCTCGCGTGCGACGGGCGCGGGATCAGTTCCAGGTGCGGGCGCGCAGCGGCATCCCGGAGCCGCCCGGCTCGGGGGTCTTCACGGCGAGGACCTGGTTGACGCCGATGCGGTTGCGCTCGAAGGCGAGCGCGGAGGCGGCCATGTACAGCTGCCAGACGCGGGCCCGGCCGGGGCTGACGAGCCGGGTGGCCGCCGCCCAGCCGGACTCCAGGTTGGCCACCCAGCGGCGCAGGGTGAGCGCGTAGTGCTCACGGAGCGACTCCACGTCGCGCACCTCGAACCCGGCGCGTTCCAGCTGGGCGACGGTGCTGCCGACCGGGGCCAGTTCGCCGTCGGGGAAGACGTACGCGTCGATGAACGCGTCCACGGTGTAGGCGGACTCGTCCCGCTGGGGACGGCGGGCGATCTGGTGGTTGAGCAGCCGTCCGCCGGGCACCAGCAGCCCGAACAGGTCGACGGCGTACTCCAGGTAGCGCTCGGCGCCGACGTGCTCGGCCATACCGATGGAGGAGATGGCGTCGTACGGCCCGTCGGCGACGTCCCGGTAGTCCTGGACGCGGATCTCCACCCGGTCGGTGAGGCCCTCACCGGCGACGCGCTTGCGGGCGTAGGCGGCCTGCTCCTGGGAGAGGGTGACGCCGACGACGCTCACGCCGTGCTCGCGGGCCGCGTGGATCGCCATGGAACCCCAGCCGCAGCCCACGTCGAGCAGGCGCTGACCGGGGCTCAGGCCGAGCTTGCGGCTGACCAGTTCGAGCTTGTCGCGCTGGGCGTCCTCCAGGGTGCCGCCCTCAGCCTCGGGGGCCTGCCAGTAGGCGCAGGAGTAGACCATGGAGGGGCCGAGGACGAGCTCGTAGAAGTCGTTGCCGACGTCGTAGTGGTGGCTGACAGCCCGCCTGTCGCTGCGCTTGGTGTGCAGGTGGCGGCGGGCCCGGCGGACCTCCTCCGGTGGCGGGGCCGGCGGCAGCGGCGGCCCGGCGAGCCTGGCCAGACCGCGTACGGCGGCCCGGACCTCCGGGTCGCGGAGCGCCTCGACGACACCGCGGGCGTCGTCACCGCGCTCCCAGACGAGACCCGCGAGCAGCCCGAGGGCGGTGTAGAGGTCACCGTCGATGTCGAGGTCGCCCGCCACCCAGGCGCGGACCAGGCCCAGTTCACCCGGCTTGAACAGCAGGCGGCGCAGGGCCCTGCGGTTGCGGACGACGAGGGTCGGCGTGCCCGGCGGACCCGCCTGCGAACCGTCCCAGGCACGGATGCGCACCGGGAGCGGTGTTCCCAGCAACTGTTCGAAGAGGTTCTGCAGCCGCAGCGCGGCGTCAGCCATGGCATACCTCCGTGACGAGCGATCCCGGAATGTCCCACACCACGTAAACACCTGGGAGCCCGCCGTACAGTCCCGGCGCGCGTGACGGCCGAGCAAAACACCTGTACACACCAAGAGGTCTTTCGCCCGGTCGGCACAGCGCGAAGGGGCCGCCCGCACCACGGATGGCGGGCGGCCCCTTCGAGGGCACTACGGGTACTGCTGGTACTGCGTGTGCTGCGGGTACTGCAAGGTTCTGCCGGTACTGCAAGGTCCTGCCGGTACTGCACGTCCCGCCGGTACCGCAGCGGTACGGACGGCCGGAGGTCAGAAGGTCAGGAGGCCTTGGCCTTCTCCTCGGTCTTCTCCGCCTTCGCGGCCTGCTCGCCCTTGTCGGCGGCCTTCGGCGCGGCGGCCGGCGCCGGCTTGGCGGCCTCGTAGAACTCCTCGCGCGGGGTCTCCATCGCGCCGAGGGAGACGACCTCGCGCTTGAGGAACATGCCGAGCGTCCAGTCCGCGAAGACGCGGATCTTGCGGTTCCAGGTCGGCATGGCGAGACCGTGGTAGCCGCGGTGCATGTACCAGGCGAGACGTCCCTTGAGCTTGATCTTCATCTTGCCCATGACGATCATCGCCACGCCCTTGTGCAGGCCGAGGCCCGCCACCGCGCCCTTGTTGGCGTGGCTGTACTCCTTCTGCGGGAAGCCCCGCATGCCGGAGACGACGTTGTCGCCGAGGACCTTGGCCTGGCGCAGCGCGTGCTGGGCGTTCGGCGGGCACCAGGCGTTCTCGTTGCCCGCCTTGCGGCCGACGAGGTCGGGCACCTGGGCGTTGTCGCCCGCGGCCCAGATGTAGTCGGTGCCGGTGACCTGGAGGGTCGGCTGGCAGTCGACGTGACCGCGGGGGCCGAGCGGGAGACCGAAGCGGGAGAGCGCCGGGTTCGGCTTGACGCCGGCCGTCCACACGATGGTGTTGGAGTCGACCTCCAGGCCGTTCTTCAGCACCACGTGGCCGTCGACGCAGGAGTCCATGGACGTGGACAGGTAGACCTCGACGCCGCGGCCCTCGAGGTGCTCCTTGCCGTACTGGCCGAGCTTGGGGCCGACCTCGGGAAGGATCTTGTCGGCGGCGTCCACGAGGACGAAACGCATGTCCTCGCGGGAGACGTTCCGGTAGTACTTGGCCGCGTCGCGGGCCATGTCCTCGACCTCACCGATGGTCTCCGCGCCGGCGAAACCGCCGCCGATGAAGACGAAGGTGAGCGCCTTGCGGCGGATCTCCTCGTCGGTGGTGGAGTCGGCCTTGTCGAGCTGCTCCAGAACGTGGTTGCGCAGGCCGATGGACTCCTCGATGCCCTTCATGCCGATGCCTTGTTCGGCGAGGCCGGGGATCGGGAAGGTGCGGGAGACCGCGCCCATGGCGATGACCAGGTAGTCGAACGGCAGCTCGTACGCCTCGCCCACCAGGGGGGCGATGCGCGCGACCTTGCGGTCCTGATCGATGGTGGTGACCCGGCCGGTGAGAACCTCCGCCTTCGGAAGCACGCGCCGCAAGGGGACGACGACGTGCCGCGGGGAGATGTTGCCGGCGGCGGCTTCGGGGAGGAAGGGCTGGTAGGTCATGTACGACCGCGGGTCGACGACGGTGACGGTCGCCTCGCCGTAACGCATCTTCTTCTGGATGCGTCGAGCTGCGTACAGGCCTACGTACCCACCGCCTACTACGAGGATCCTGGGACGCTCCGTGGTGCTCATGCCATCGAGTATCCACCCGCCTGAGGGGGGTGGTTCGTGCGCCCCTTCACAAGCTTCGGTGAAGGCTGTGCTACTATCCGCCGCCCACGTGACGGAGATCATGGCGGGGGAAGGAACCAGCGTGTAGTGCGCTCCGTTGTCAATGCCGCGTGAGCTGCTCCTCCGCACCTCCGAGGGCAGTGAACCACCATCCCGCGACCTCTTTCCGGACCCCTTGCGGAACACCGCCCTGAACGCGTTCAAAGGGCGGCTGAACCCCCAAAAGGGTCAACCGGCGCGCTCCTGTCGTCCGGCAGGACCAAATTCCTTGTGAAGAACTTCACGAAGTTTCCCGACGGGATGTCGCCGAAGGGCCCCGGAGGGCCCTCGCAGCACGCTCATCCGCAGCCCGTCCCGCTCGGACCGCGACCGGGGACACCTACGCCACCGACCACGCGATGCCGTCGAGGATCGCTCAGGAACGCGACTCCCGACAGATCTCCGTGTGTACACGCACACGCGTACACTGGGCTCATGACCGAGAACACCGTGACCGTACGGGAAGCCCGAGCCCACCTGGCCGACCACATCAACCGGGCCGAGGAAGGCGTCCCGACCGTCATCACGCGCAAGGGAGCCCCGGTGGCGGCCGTGGTTCCGATCTCGGACTTCGAAGCGCTGGAGGAAGCGGCCGATGTGATGCTGGCGCGCGAGGCCGAAGCGGTGCTGGCCGAGGGCGGCACCACCGTGACCATGGCGGAACTGCTGGCGGACCTGTTCACCGAGCGGGACGGCGAGGCGGCGTGAAGTACGCCTTCCGGTTCACCACGGCGGCGCAGCGGCAGCTCCGGGCCCTCAGCCGACCCGACGCCATGCGCATCCTGACCGCGCTGACCGCACTCGGTGACGACCCGTACCGCCAGGACGCCGACGTCAAGAAGCTCACCGGCCCGTCCGGGCTCTACCGGCTGCGGGTCGGAAGCTACCGGATCGCTTATCAGATCAACGACGGCGAACTCGTGGTCCTGGTCGTCAAGGTGGGCGACCGGCGGGACGTCTACCGCAACCTGTGATGCCCCGCCCGGCACCCATGTCGCCGGGCACCGCCCCTCAACAGGCCTCGCTCGCCGCGTAATGAGCGATGCCGTCGAGAATGTCGTGCTCGCTCACGACGACCTCCTCCGCGCCCGTCCGCTCCATGATCGACAGCAGTACGAGAGCGCCCGCTCCGATCACGTCCACGCGGCCGGGGTGCATGGAGGGGACGGCCGCGCGCTCGGCGTGCGTGGAGCGCAGCAGCCAGTCGGTGATCTCCCGGACGCGCGCGCGGGAGATCCGGGAGTGGTGGATGGCGGCCGAGTCGTACGCGGGCAGCTCCTGGGCGATCGCGGAGACGGTCGTCACCGAACCGGCCAGCCCCACCAGCGTGCGCGCCTCGCGCAGCGGCACCGTCTCCTCGGCGAGGTCCAGGGCGGCTTCGATGTCGGCCCGCATCGCCGCGACCTGCTCGGCGGTGGGCGGGTCGGTCACGGCCCCGTCGCGCACCAGGTGCCGCTCGGTCATCCGCACGCAGCCGACGTCCACGGAGCGGGCCGCGCGCACGTGGTCGTCGCCGACCACGAACTCGGTCGAGCCGCCGCCGATGTCGACGACCAGGTAGGGCTTTTCGAGGTGGTCGCGGCCCGCCAGCTCCTTGGTGGCGCCGGTGAAGGAGAACTCGGCCTCCTGGTCGCCCGAGATGACCTCGGGCTCCACGCCGAGGATGTCCAGCACCCCGTGCACGAAGTCGTCCCGGTTCTCCGCGTCCCGGGAGGCCGAGGTGGCCACGAAGCGCAACCGCTCCACGGCGTGCGCCTCGATGATCCCGGCGTACTCGCGGCAGGCGGCGAAGGTCCGCTCCAGCGCCTCGGGGGCCAGCCGCCCGGTGCGGTCGACGCCCTGGCCGAGCCGCACGATGGTCATGCGGCGGTCCAGGTCGGTCAGCTCACCGGTCCCGGGGTCGGCGTCGGCGACCAGCAGCCGGATGGAGTTCGTACCGCAGTCGATGGCGGCGACACGGGTCACTTGCCGTCCTCCTCGTCCGTGAGAGCCGGAAGGGACACGCACGGCCCCTTGCGCCACCACTCGGGCAGCATCGCGATCGCCTCGTCGCCCAGCGGGTTGACGCCGGGGCCGGCCGCCAGCGAGTGGGCGACCAGCACGTGCAGGCACTTGACCCGGTCCGGCATGCCGCCCGCGCTCGGGAAGCCGGTCAGCTCCTCGATCTCGTCGCGGCGCCGGATGTAGTCCTCGTGCGCGGCCCGGTAGGCGCCGGCCAGCTCCGGGTCGGCGGCGAGGCGCTCGGTCATCTCCTTCATCACGCCGTTCGCCTCCAGCGTGCCGATGGCGGAGGCCGCCTTGGGGCACGTCAGGTAGTACAGCGTGGGGAAGGGAGTGCCGTCGGGCAGCCGCGGCGCCGTCTCCACGACGTCCGGCTGTCCGCAGGGGCAGCGGTGCGCGATGGCGCGCAGGCCGCGCGGGGGGCGTCCGAGCTGCTGCTCGAAGGCCTCGACGTCCGCGTCGGTGGGCTCGGTGCGCGGGGTGGTCGGCGGGGGAGTCTGCATGGCTGTCTTCTGCTGGTCTTCCTGTTGAGTCACTGCCGGCGCTGTCGGTTCACTGCCGGCGGGCGGCGGTGTCGGCCTTGTCGACCCCGTCCCATACGTTCCGGTACCAGGGGCGGTCGGCGGCACCGGCCTCGGCGCGGGCCTTCCTGGCCGCGTCCGGGTCGATGACGACGAATCCGGTCTCCCCCGGCATCACGTAGTGCAGCCGAAGCCGGATCTGCTGCTCGGCGTAGGCGTCGTCCTCCCAGCGTGCCTTGAGGTCGCGCAGGTCCTCGACCCGGTCCCGGGTCTCCTGCTGCTCCCGCCGCAGATCGGCGATCTCGGCGCGCTGGGCGACGTACTGCCGTATCGGGTAGGCGAGCGCCACGACGAGCGAGCAGAGCACCATCGCGAGCAGCGCGGCCCGGCCGGTCAGCCGGGAGCGACGGGCCTGGCGCTTGGTCTGCGAGCGGTAGACCCGGGCCGCGGTCTGTTCCCCGATGATCCGGATCCTGGTCGCGGTGGAGAAACGGTCCCGGTCCTTCACGGCCATCCTGGTCTCCGCCTCCCGTGCACACGCGTACGTCCCCGCACACGGTACGGGACCGGGTACGGGGACGTACGTACGACGCTGCCTCTCGGGGCCGCGGTCAGCCCTTGAAGCGCGGGAACGCGCTGCGGCCGGCGTACACCGCGGCGTCGTCGAGGATCTCCTCGATGCGCAGCAGCTGGTTGTACTTGGCGACGCGCTCGGAGCGGGCCGGGGCGCCGGTCTTGATCTGGCCGCAGTTGGTGGCGACGGCCAGGTCGGCGATGGTGACGTCCTCGGTCTCGCCGGAGCGGTGGGACATCATGCACTTGAAGCCGTTGCGCTGGGCCAGCTCGACGGCGTCCAGGGTCTCGGTCAGCGAACCGATCTGGTTGACCTTGACCAGCAGGGCGTTGGCGGCGCTCTCCTCGATGCCGCGGGCGAGGCGCTCCGGGTTGGTGACGAACAGGTCGTCGCCGACGATCTGGACCTTGTCGCCGAGCTTGCCGGTGAGGATCTTCCAGCCGTCCCAGTCGTCCTCGAACAGCGGGTCCTCGATGGAGACCAGCGGGTACGCCTCGACCAGCTCGGCGTAGTACTCGGTCATCTCGGCGGCCGTGCGCTCCTTGCCCTCGAAGGTGTAGGAGCCGTCCTTGTAGAACTCGGACGCGGCGACGTCGAGGGCGAGGGCGATCTGCTCGCCGGGGGTGTAGCCGGCTTCCTTGATGGCCTCGAGGATGAGGTCGAGGGCCTCGCGGTTGGAGCCGAGGTTGGGGGCGAAGCCGCCCTCGTCGCCGAGGCCGGTGGCCAGGCCCTTGCTCTTCAGGACCTTCTTCAGGGTGTGGTAGACCTCGGCGCCCCAGCGCAGGGCCTCGGAGAAGGACTCCGCGCCGATCGGGGCGATCATGAACTCCTGGATGTCCACGTTGGAGTCGGCGTGCGAGCCGCCGTTCAGGATGTTCATCATCGGCACCGGCAGCAGGTGCGCGTTGGGGCCGCCCAGGTAGCGGAAGAGCGGCAGGTCGCTGGCCTCGGAGGCGGCGTGGGCGACGGCGAGCGAGACGCCGAGGATGGCGTTGGCGCCGAGCGAGCCCTTGTTGTCGGTGGCGTCCAGGTCGAACATCGCCTGGTCGATCAGGCGCTGCTCGGTGGCGTCGTAGCCGACGAGCTCCGGGCCGATCTGCTCGATGACGGCCAGGACGGCCTTCTCGACGCCCTTGCCCAGGTAACGGTTGGAGTCGCCGTCACGGAGTTCGATGGCCTCGAAGGCGCCGGTGGAGGCGCCGGACGGAACGGCGGCACGACCCGTGCTGCCGTCGTCGAGGCCGACCTCGACCTCGACCGTGGGGTTGCCTCGGGAGTCCAGGATTTCCCGGGCTACGACGACGTCGATGGACGGCACGAGCATCTCCTTCTTCAATGTGACGCTTCGGTGTGACGCGCGGGTCCACAGGACCGCAGCGGCTCTGCGGGACCGAGCCTAACCGGCTCCGGGCGATCGGCCAGCCGATCGCCCACCCGCTGGACAGAACCGAGAGTAAATTGTTTCCGAACGGAACAAAGACGTTTCCGGAAACCCGGCCCGATTCGGGGGCGGGAACGGAGCCGGGACCAGGGCAGGAACGGGGTACGGGGTGAGGGCGTGAAAATCCCGCCCCGGCGCGTACGGGGGAACACGCGCCGGAGCGGGAGCAAGGGGGCCGCTGCCTACTTCAGGTGCAGCTGCTGGCCCGGGTAGATCAGGTCGGCGTCGTCGACGATGTCGTCGTTCCGCTCGAACAGCTTCGCCCAGCCGCCCTCGACGTCGTGCTCCTCGGCGATCGAGCTGAGGGTGTCGCCCTTGACCACCTTGTACTCGCCGTCGCCCTTCTCGACCTTCTTGCCGGTCGGGGTGGTGACGGTCTTCTCGGCGGCCGGACGCTCGGCGGAGCGGGAGGCCTTCTGCTCGGAGGAGCGGTCGGCACCGGAGCCGCTGCCCTGGCTCTGCGCGCTCCCGGAGCTGCCGGAGCTCTCGGAGGAGCCGGAGTTCTGGGAGGAGCCGCTGTCCTGGCTCTCACCGGAGCCGCCGCCGGTGTACGCGGCGCTCGACAGGCCGGTGCCGCAGACCGGCCAGGCGCCCTTGCCCTGGCCCGCGAGCACCTTCTCGGCGATCTCGATCTGCTGCGCCTTGCTGGCCTGGTCCGCGGTCGCGGCGTACTGCGTACCGCCGTAGCCGGCCCAGGTGGAGGCGGAGAACTGCAGACCGCCGTAGTAGCCGTTGCCGGTGTTGATGGACCAGTTGCCGCCGGACTCGCACTGGGCGACGGCGTCCCACTCGGACGCGGTGGCGGCGGAGGCGTTGCCGGCCGCCATCAGCGGGGCGGCGACGGCGGCACCGGTGACGCCGGCGACGGCGATGACACGGGTGGCCTTGGACGGGCGACGGTGCTTGCCCTTGCCGGAAAACAGCATGGTTGATCCCCTCACCGACGCCTGCGAGGTGAGCTGTCGGGTTCGGGCCGGTTGAGTTGCCCGGCCGGGTTCCTCGCGGAACTCGGCTCCACCCCTAGCCGCTCCGGCTCAACTGCCCGGTGCGGCACTTACCTTGGGTCCCCCGCTCCTGCCTTCGGCGCTCGACGCGACGACTGTTCCCGGACGGCCGCTGGCAGGATTCGGCGTTGCGGCAGCCGGGGCCCGCGATGACGGGCGGTCATGACCGTAGTCACGCGCTCCGCGGATTTACAAAGACGATCACGGCTTCTGAGACCTATCTCTCACGAGATCCAAAACGGGCATACAGCCTCTAACCGTGACGCGAACTCCCCCTACTTTTCGCCCGATTCGCCCGTGACCGTGAGCGTCTGACCGGGCAGGATGTGGTCGGGGTCGGCACCGACGACCTCCTTGTTGCCGGCGTAGAGCGAATGCCAGCCGCCGTCCAGGTCGAGGGAGTCGGCGATGCCCCAGAGGCTGTCGCCGGAACGCACGGTGTACGAGCCGTCCACGGCCTGGCGCGCCTCGCCCTCACCGCGCGAGGCGTGACGCCCCGACGACTCGGCCGTACGGCCGTCCACCGCCCCCTCGTCGGCGCTGCCGCCCCGGTGCCGGCCCGCGCCGGACTCCTCCGTGTCGGTGAGGGCCGAAGAGCCTTCACTCTGCCCCGGCCTGTCCGCTTCGCCACCCTCCGGGGAGGTCGTGGGGGAAACGCCGGTGTTCTGCGGTTCACCGCTCTCCGTGGACTCGGATCCGGAGGACGTGTCGGACTTGGTCGAATCGTCCCCGCTGTCCGACGAGGGGTCAGCGGAGGGCGAGGAGGACGAGGAAGGGGAGGAGGGAGAGGAAGGAGACGAAGGGGACGCCTCGGACGTGGGCTCCGCCGGCTCCGTCGAGCCGGACGTGCCCGACGATCCGGTCGAGCCGGACGCCCCGGAGAGACCGGGGAGGCCCGACGGCTCTTCCGAGGCGACCGATCCCTCCGACGAGCCGTCACCCGCCGCGCCCGAACCACCGCCGGCGGACGCCGAGTCGTCGCCCAGGCCCGCGAGCAGACCGCACGTCGGCCAGGCGGCGATGCCCTGGTCCGCGTGTATCTTCTCGGCGACTCTCACCTGCTGGGAGCGACTGGCCTGGTCGGCGCTCGGCGCGTACTCCAGGCCGCCGTACTGCTCCCAGGCGTCCTGGGACAGCTGCAGGCCGCCGTAGTACCCGTTGCCGCTGTTCTGGCTCCAGGCGCCGCCGGTCTCGCACTCGGCGACCCGGTCCCAGCTCGCCCCGTCGGCCGCGTGGGCGCCGGTGGCGCCGAGGAGCGGGATCGCGATGGCGGAGCCGGTCACTCCGGCGGCGACGACCAGGGCGGGAGCCTGGCGGGGGCGGCGGTGACGACCGTTCCCGGAGAGCATGCGACGACCTTTCACGAGACGACGGGGACCGCGCGACGGGTGATGCTCGGGGCGCCACGCTGATTCGTGAACGTATAGGCAGATGATCGCTTGTCACAAGTTCATGCCGCGCAGATCACGTGAAGATCACAGATTTGAGCGCGTGTCACCTTTGCGTCGACGGCGGACCGTCGTCGGCCGACGACGACGCGACCGGCGTGAACGAGACGGGCAAGGTACGCAAACCCCGCATGATGAGTCCGCCGCGCCAGCGCAGTTCGGCCGGGTCGGCGGCGAGGCGCAGGTCCGGGAGGCGGGTGAGGAGCGTGCCGATCGCGGTCTGCCCCTCCAGCCGGGCGAGCGGGGCGCCGAGGCAGTAGTGGATGCCGTGGCCGTACCCGAGGTGCTGGCTGTCCCGGCGGGAGAGGTCCAGGGTGTCCGGGTCCGTGAACCGCTCCGGGTCCCGGTCGGCGGCGGCGAGGACCACGAGGACGGGGTCGCCGGCCGCGATCTCCTGCCCGCCGATGGTCAGCGCCCGGGTGGCGAAGCGCCAGGTGGCCAGCTCCACGGGGCCGTCGTACCGCAGGAGTTCCTCGACACCCGTCTCCAGCAGGGCGCGCTCGCCCGCGGCGAGGGACGTCTGCAGGCGGGCCCGCTGTTCGGGGTGGGTGAGCAGGGCGTGCACTCCGTTGCCCACCAGGTTGACGGTGGTCTCGAAACCGGCGAAGAGCAGGATGAAGGCCATCGCCGCGGCCTCGTTCTCGGTGAGGTGCTCGCCGTGGTCGGAGGCGCGGATGAGCCCGGAGATGAGGTCCTCGCCGGGGCCGGGCTCGGCCGGCAGCGCCGCGCGCTTGCGGTGGATGAGGTCGGCGAGATAGCCCCGCATCTTCTTCACCGACCGGGCGACCCCGCCCCGTGGCCCACCACCGTGGCGGATCATCATGCCCGCCCACTCCCGGAAGTCGTCCTGGTCCTCGCGGGGTACGCCGAGCAGGTCGCAGATGGCGTAGATGGGCAGCGGGAAGGCGAACTCGTGGATCAGGTCGGCGGACCCCGTGCCGGCGAACCGGTCGATGAGGCCGTCGGCGAGCTCCTGCACCCGGGGCGCGAACTCGGCGACCCTGCGGGGCGTGAACGCCTTGCTGACCAGCCGCCGCAGCCGGGTGTGGTCCGGCGGGTCGATGTTCAGCAGATGGGTCATGAGCTCGGCTTTCCGCTCCCCCGGAATGCCGGTCTTGCCCTTGGCGTGCGCGGGCTCGTCGTGGTGCGCCGGGTTCTTGGACAGCCGCGGGTCGGCGAGGGCCTGCTTGGCGTCGGCGTACCGGGTGACCAGCCAGGCCTCCACTCCGCTGGGCAGCCGGGTGCGGTGCACGGGGGCGTGCTCGCGCAGCCAGGCGTAGGCGGGGTAGGGGTTGCCGGCGAACTCCCAGGTGAAGAGCTCGGGGGTGGGGCCGTCGGGCGTGGGACGGCCCGGCGTGGAGTGGCCCGACGTGGGGCGGTCGGGCGTGGGGTGGTCGGGCGTGGGGTGGTCGGGCGTGGGGTGGTCGGGCGTGGGGTGGTCGGTCACCCCTTGACCGTATCCGGGGGGCCGGAGGTCCTCCGGGCGCCGGTGTGCCTTCGGCCGCGGGCCCTGGGGACCCGGCCTCGGTCTCAGTCCCCGGCGGCCTCCGCCGCCCGGATCGCGTCCCGGTACACCCGTGCCGCGGCTCTCAGTGCCGCCTCGGGGTCCGTGCCGCCGGCCTCGGCGCGTGCGGCCAGGGCGAGGAGTTCGTAGCCGATGCCCTCGCCGGAGGGGAGGGGGACCGGGAGGCCCGCGGTGCGGACGCGGGAGGCGAGCTTGGCCGCGAGGGCGAGGCCGGGCTGGCCGAGCGGGACGCCCTCGGTGACCGAGGTGCGCTGCTTCTCGGCCGCCTTGGTGCGCAGCCAGTGCTCCCTGACCTCCTCGGGGGTGGAGGCCGTCTCGTCACCGAAGACGTGCGGGTGGCGGTGGATCAGTTTGGCGACGATGGTGCCGGCCACGTCGTCGATGGAGAACGGGGCGTCGGGGTCGTCCTCGGCGATGCGGGCGTGGAAGACGACCTGGAGGAGTACGTCGCCCAGTTCCTCGCGGAGTTCCTCGCGGTCACCGTCCTCGATCGCCTCGACGAGTTCGTACGCCTCCTCGATGGCGTACTTGGCCAGACCCTTGTGGGTGCGTTCGGACGACCAGGGGCATGCGAGGCGGATGCGGTCCATGACCTGGACGAGGTCGAGCAGGCGCGCACCCGGGAGGTCGTAGGAGGCGGGGAGCAGTTCGAGGTCCGGCATGCGGACGCGGCCCGATCCGGCGAGGCGGGCCAGTCCGTCGGTGAGGGCGGGGTCGCCCTCACCGGTCGCCACGACCACCACCGTGCGACCGCCGGCGCAGGCGGCGACCAGTTCCTCGGCGGTCGGGGCCGCCTCGTCGACCCGTATGCCCGCCTCGCGCAGGTACGGCAGCTGCGGGTGCGTCGCATCGGCGCACAGCACGCGGTCGGCGGTCCGCAGGGCCTGCCAGGCGGGCCAGGAGAGCAGGCCGGGGGCGACGCGATGGCTGGTGGTGAGGAGGACGACGCGGCCCGGGTCGGGGGAGGCGCCGGGGGCGGCGTCGGCGGCGGTTGCGTTCACCCTCAGAACGTAACGCACGCGACCGACGGCCCCATGAGTTGTCCACAGCACCGTCGTCCACAGCACCGGAGAGCACAGCACCGGAGTCCACGGACCGGAGTCCACAGTTTCCACAGCTTGCCCGGTCGGGCGCCCGCAGGACCCGCGCCGTCGGGCAGGCCCGGCCCCGCGAGGCCCGTGCCGTCCGGCAGGGCCGCGGGGCCGCGGGGCCGCGGGGCCGCGGGGCCGTTACGCCGTCTGCCGCGGCTGCGCCGCCGTGATCTCCCGCACCCACGGCACCTCGGTGTCGACGCGGCTGCTCTTCTGGACGTCCCAGGCGCCGTAGCGCGGGTTGAGGTCGACGTCGAGCTTCTTGGACGCCTCGGACAGGGCCTGCCAGAACTCGGGCCGGCTGGTGTCGGTTCCGAGGCTCTCGGCGAGCTTCTGCGCCTCCAGCTGGAGGCGCAGGTTGTCGTCGAGGCGCCCGGGGGCGACGCCGTACTGCTGCAGCCAGGCGGTCTCCAGCTGCTTGGCGCCGCCGGCCTGCGCCTCGAGGCCGCCGCGCATCTGCTGGACGTCCTTGCGTGTGACGGTCACGCCCGCGTCCTGGGCGGCGCGGTGCAGGACCTGGTCGAGGACCATGCTGTGCAGGGTGTCGCGGGCGAGGCCGCCGGTGCGGGCGAGGACCTGCTGGTACTGGGCGTCGTCCGGGACGGCGGCCCGCTGGGCCTCGCGCACCTCGTCGACGCGGTTCTCCAGCTGGGCGACGGTGATCCGCTGGTCGCCGACGACGGCCGCCGCGCCCTGATGCGCGTCGTTGCCGCAGGCGGTGAGCAGGGGCGCTGCGGCGGCGATCGCCGTGGTGAGGAGGAGCGCGGTGCGACGGCGGCGGTGCAAGGAAACCTCCCGTTGGAGATTGCAACAACAGGTACGGCGCGCGGCGCCTCCACCAGGGCGGTGGTCGGGCGACGGGCGGGCGCACAAAGTCTTGCGGTGATCGATGGTAGGCAGTGGCCGGGCTCCGGCCAACCCATTCGACCAACGATTCACGAGGACTTCGGGCACCGCCGCGCCGTCCCCCGGGGGGGGGCGGTCGTCAGCCGCGTACCTGGCCGAGCCACTGGAGCGTGCGCCGGATGTCGGCCGCGAGCGGGTGGCCGGGTCCCTGGACGCGCTCCACGTCGTGCAGCAGCCGGGCCAGCGTCTCGTGGGCGGCGGCGCGGTCGCCGAGGGCGAGGAGCAGGTGGCCGATGCGGCGGCGGACGTCGTGGGCGAGGTCGGGGTCACCGGCCACGTACTGGTTCTCGTAGTACGGCAGCAGCGCCCGGTACTCGGCGAGGGCCGCCGCCGGTTCGCCGAGCTGCTCCAGGCACTGGGCGGCGTCGTGGCGGTGGCGCAGGGACTGCGGGTCGGACTGGCCGGCCTCGGCGGCGCGTTCGTCGGCGAGGCGGCGCAGTTCGGGCAGGGCGCGCCGGTACTGGCCGTCGTCCATGAGGGTGGCCGCGTACTGCTTGCGCAGGGTCCGCACGACCGGGGAGCGCTCGCCGTGTTGTTCGGCGGCGGCGGGCAGGATCGCGCCGAGGATGTCGACGGCCTGGGTGATGCGGCCCTCGCCGAGGAGGCGTTTGACGTCGTCGACGGCGCGGGCGACGTCCGATGTCGCGGCTTCACCGGCGGGCGGCACGGGGGCCGGCCGGGACGCGGGGGTGCGGGCACGGTCCGGCCAGGGGGCGTGCGGGCGTACGAAGGGGCGGGTGGGGTCGAGGGGGCCGCCGGTGGGCATGCCGCGCGCGGGCAGCAGCAGCGCCAGGTGTTCGTAGACCTCCTGGGCGGAGGCGGGCCGGTGCTGCGGGTCCTTGGCGAGCAGGCGCAGGACCAGGGCTTCGAGTGCCTCGGGGACCTCGGGGCGGATGCGGCGCACGGGCAGCGGCGGTTCGTACAGGTGCCGGTGGAGGACACCGAGGGCCGTCGAGCCGGCGAACGGGACATCGCCGCTGAGCAGTTCGTGCATGAGTACGCCGACGGCGTAGAGGTCGGTGTACGGGCCGACCGCGCCGCCCATGGCCTGCTCGGGCGCCATGTAGGCGGGCGAGCCGATGGGGGTGCCGGTGTGGGTGAGGCGGGTGGTGTCGGCGTCCATGACGGAGGCGACGCCGAGGTCGAGGACGGTGATGGTGCCGTCCTGCTTCACCATCACGTTGCGTGGCTTGAGGTCGCGGTGGACGATCGGCACGGCGTGCACCGCGCTGAGGACGGCGCACAACTGGGCCGCGACGGCGACCGCCCACTGCCAGGGGTACGGGTCGTGCTCGGCGAGGTGGTCGGAGAGGTCCGCGCCGTCGACGAACTGCATGACGAGGAACAGCTCCTCGCCCTCGCTGCCCGCGTCGTGCACCGTGACCAGGCCGGGGTGGTCGACCTGTGCGGTCACCCGGCACTCGCGCACGAACCGGCGGCGCAGTTCGTCGGCCTCCTGGCCGGCCACCTTGTCGGGGCGCAGCAGCTTCACCGCCACGCGCCGGTCGAGCCGCCGGTCGTACGCCGTCCAGACCTGGCCCATGCCGCCCTGCCCGATGAGCGTGGACAGCTCGTACCGGTCGCCGACGACACGTCCGGCCGCCATGGTCACCGTCCGCCCTGGCTGTCGCCGTTGCCGTCGTGCTTGCGCAGGTAGTCGCTGAGCTCGTCGAGCTCGGCGCGGACCTGGTCGATGCGGGCCGGGGCGGGGGCGGGGTGCGGGGGCGGCGGGGTGGGGGCGGGGTGCTGGGGCACGGACGTCTGGAACACCTGAGCCTCGGGCATCGGCGCCTGAGGCATCGGCGTATGGGGCATCGGCGCGTGGGGTGCCGGCGCGTGGGGCACCGGCGTATGGGGTGCCTGGAACCCGGGGTGCGCGGGGCGGTTGGCCGGGGGCTGCGGTACGAGCGTGGGCGCGTACGGTCCCGCGGGGTGCGTCTGGCCGTAGGGCGCGGCGGAGGGGTGACGCGGTGGCGCGTAGCCGCTGAACTGCCGCGGTGCGGCGTGCAGGCGTATGTCGACGACGAGGAAGTACGCGCTGGCCGCCGCTCCGATCAGCAGCAGGGCGGCCATGGCGGCGTCCGTGCGGGGGTCGCTCTCCGGCAGCTCACCGACCACGGCGAGGCAGCCGATGGACACCGGCATGCTCAGCCAGGCCACGGCCCAGTCGAGCCCGCGGCCGCGCAGTACGGCGATCCGGAACAGCGGGACGCAGGCGAGCAGACCGCACGTCAGGAAACCGGCGGCGGCGAACAGCACGCGCAGGGTGATGACGGTGGCCGCGCCGCGTGGGGGCGGCGGCCCGGCGGCGCTGTTGCCGTACATGACTGCTCCTGGACGATGGTGCCGACGTGCCGAACGGACGGACGGGCCGTTCAGTGTGGAAGTCCGAGCGTATAGGCCGGGGCCGACAGTGGTCCCTCGTTGTGCCGAACCGTTGCCGTACCGATCACCGCGAGGTCACCGGCCGGGTGCCACCGTGCCGTCCGTGAGCCCGTCGTACAGCCCGCGTACGAGCTGCTCGCCGAGGCGGCCCGCGAGCCGGAGCGCCCGTTCGAACTCGTCGAGGGCACGGAAGCGGGCACCGTAGCGGTGCTGGGCGTCCAGCGGGAGCCGGGGGAGCTGGAGGCGGCGGACGTCGAGGCGGGTGGCGGTGGAGGCGTAGCTGCTGGCCTGCCGGTTGTTGGCGGTGCCGCGCAGGAACCCGGCGAGGAACCAGGGATCGAGCGCGGCGGGGTCGGGACGCAGGAGGACGAGGTTGCGGCCCAGGGCGGCACCGGCGGTGTCGTCGTCGATCACACGCGCGACGGAGCCGCCGCCGAGGACCGGGACGACGACGTCGCCGGGTTCGGTCAGTACGGCCTCCTCCTCGCTCTCGGGGAGCGTGCCGGAGGGGCCGGTGCCGGCGAGCACGTCGTGGTCGGTGAGCACCGGCACGCGCGCGTGGCCGCCGTTTCCGCCGGTGCGCAGGAGCAGAGCGCCGCCGCGGGCGAGTTCACCGACGGTGGTGAGCGGCCAGCGGGGCACGGGCTGCGCGGTGTCGGCGGCCCCCGGCCGGAGGCCTGCGGCCGCGGGGGTGAGATCGGTGGTCAGGCGCAGGGTCTCGCCGAGGCGCTCTCGTACGTCCGCGAGCCGTCCGGCACCGTCGGTGGCCGTGGGGGGCGGCAGGTGGCGGGCGGGGGCCAGGTCGACCTCGTCGTCGAGGAGCTCGATGACGGGCAGGGAGCGGGCCAGGCCGGGCCGGTCGCCGATGCCGCCGTCCCGGTCGAAGTCCCGCCAGGCGTCGAGCACGGCACCCCGCACCGCCCGCCAGTCCGGTCCGCCGCGCCCCTCTCCGGTGAACCGTCCCACGTCGGCGAGGAGCACCTCGGGCTGCGCGGACGCCTTCTCCGGCCTGCGCAGCACCCACAGGTGGAGCGGGATGTTGTACGGCGGGGCCGCGCCGACGGGCAGCGCGACCACGGCTCGCAGCGCGCCCCGGCGCAGCAGACCGGCGCGGACGCGTCGGCCGGAGCGGCGGGAGGCGGCGGCGGGCGGCATGAGGAGGACGGCCGTGCCGCCGTCCCTCAGGCGGGCGAGCGCGTGCTGTACCCAGGCCAGCTCGGACTCGGTGCGGGCCGGGAAGCCGTACTCCCAGCGGGCGTCGTAGGCGAGTTCGTCGTGGCCCCAGTTGCGTTCGTTGAACGGCGGGTGGCAGAGGACGGCGTCGGCGCGCAGCCCGGGGAAGCCGTCCGCGCGCAGGGTGTCGCCGGCGGCGCCGCGCACGGTGGCCCGCGTGTTCAGGGCGAGCCGGAGTGCGGTGAGCGCGGCGAGGTCGGGGGCGCTGTCCTGGGCGTACAGCCGCTGATCGGTCTGCTCGGGGCGGGGGGCGGGGCCGTGGGGCGCGGCGGCGCGCAGGAGGGCGCCGGTGCCGCAGGCGGGGTCGAGGACGGTGCGGGCGGGGCCGGCGAGGTCCGCCATGAGGCGGGCGAGGTCGGCGGGGGTGAGCGTGTACTGGCGGGGGTTGGCGTCGAGGTGCCGGCCGAGCAGGAACTCGAAGGCCTGCCGGGCTCCGAGCTCGGCGGCCAGTTCGGCGGCGCCTCGGAGGAGAGGGGCGGAGACGAGGACGGCGGGGCCTGTGGGGGTCCGGAGGACGGGGGCGGGGGGCGGGGTCGGGGCGGGAGCGGGAACCGGGGCGGGGGCGGGAGCGGGAGCGGGGACGGGGGTGTGAATCGTCGATGAGGTGTTCACAGAGTCCGGTGCCTTCACGGAGCGTTCCGTGTGAACCGGGGTGACCGTGTGGCCCCCGGTGGACGTATTCACGGCACCCGACGCCGACGGCGACGCCACCACCGGCGCCACCACCGGCGCCCCCGCCCCCGCGGGGGAACCGGCGGCAGCGCTCGGCGCGCTCCCACCGCGACCGCCGCGCCCCCCGCGCGCCACCCCGAAGCGCGGCGCCAGTACCCCGTCCAGCGCCTCGGGCAGCATCGCGGCGAGCCGTTCGTCGGAGCCGGCGCTCAGCTCCAGCCAGAGCGTGGGGCGGTCGTGGATCAGCAGCAGGACGCAGCCGGCGTGCGTGAGCGCGGTGCCCGGGCCTTCGGGATGGCCGACGAGCTGCTGCCAGACCCGTTCCCGCAAAGGGACCTCGGCGAGTTTGCCGTGCTCGCGCAGCCAGCCCTCCACCTCGGCGAGGGCGAAGGAGGGGCTGGTCTCGGTGCCCCCGACCGGCTTGGGGAAGTCGGCGTGCCGACGGCGCCAGTTGCTGACGGCCGCGCGGCCGACGCCGGCGAGCCGCGCGATTCCGGCGGCGGTCACTTCTGTCGCGTTGTCCTGCACCCGCACGGCCCCCTCGTCGATGGTGTGACGCCGAGCATACCGACACAGGCGTTCACATCGATACACGCACGTGTACACACATGGCACTGTGAACCTGGTTGACTCAGTTCACAAGCTCTGGTCTCATTGACACCGCGAACGAGCAACCGCCGAGAGGTGGCGGTTGCCGCATGGGGAGGGAACAGAGTCATGGGCATGAAGACCAAGGTCGCGCTGGGTGCTGTCGTGGGCCTCGTCGTCATCGGCGCGGTGTCGGCGAACTCCGGTGACGGGAGCGGCGGCGGCACGAGTGACAACCGGACCTCCGCGAGCTCGGGCGAGAAGTCCGGTGGCTCCGCGTCGGACGGCACGGGGGGCACGGACGGCGCGTCCGACGCGAAGCCCGCCGAGGACAAGGCCGTCGAGAAGGCGTCCCAGGCCGAGCAGTTCAAGGCGTTCGTGCAGAAGAACGGGACGGCGGCGGAGAAGGACGCCGTCTCCCACGTCACCAAGGTGCAGGGCGCCGACGAGCAGAACGATATCCTCGACGCCGCAGACGTCTACACCGACTTCACCGGCGGCATCATGGGCGAGGCCACCGGTCCCGCCAAACTTATCGCCTCCGCATTCGCCGACTGGAAGCAGAGCGAGAACGGCCTCGTCACGATCTACGATGCCGACGGCGAGCTGCTCGGCAACGGCAACTTCTGACGCCGCCGCCCCGTCCGCGAGCGCTCACGGCACTCGCACGTCACCGCACTCGCACGTCACGGCTCACGCCTCCCGGCGGGCACGCACACGCCACCGCTCGCGGCGCACGGTGCACCACGCACCGCTCACGGCCGAGCTCAGCTCGGCCAGGGTCACCGCACCACCGCACCACCGCTGGAAAGCCTGGCCTGGTGCGCCACGTACATCGGCACGCTGCCGGCCTCAGAGCGCGTGCCGCATCCACACGTTGGGCTCGACGTACACCGCGTACCCGCGCTCCGGTTCGCAGCGCACCGGCACCAGGGCGCCGGGGACCTCGATGTCCCCGGCGGTGTCGAAGGGCAGTCCCGTCCACTGCCGCCACTCGTCCAGCGAGCCGGAGACGGTCATGGAGGCCGGGGCCACCGAGTCGAGGGTGGCGCCGGCACGGGCGTGCACCCGCAGCCAGGGGTCGTGAGGCAGGCCGTCGGGGCGCAGCCGGCGGGCGTACTCCTCGATGGGGGCGTGCGGTTCGAGGTGCTTGGCGCTGGGGCGGACGGGGGCGACGACCTCGCGGAAACCGCGGGCGCGGGCGTTGTCGCGCATCGCGGCGAGCATCCGGCCGGACAGGCCGAGCCCCTGGGCCCGGGGTGCGACGGTGACGGAGATGGCGCTGACGGTGTCGGGACGCACACCGCGTCGCAGGTCTCCGAAGGCCCAGACGAGCACCTCGCCCCAACCCCGCGCGGGCAGCGTGCCGCGCCCCTCCCTGTGGAGGGCGAACGGCACGCTGTGGCCGTGCGCGACGACCTCACCGTCCTCGTCCTCGGCGAACTGCACGTACTCCGGCAGTTCGGCGGCGATGCGCGGATAGTGGGCGTTGCCCGAGAGGTCCTCGACCGCGAACGCGGGCCAGCTGTCGGCCATCTCCCGGATCCGGTCCGCCATCTCCGGGCGCTCGGCGAGGCTCGATATCTTGCATTCCATGGGGCCACGGTAGGCAGGAAGCCGACGGCCGGACAGCGGTTTTGCGACCGCCCCGCCCCGCCCCGCCGAACAGCAGGTCGCCGGACCGGCCGTGCGCGGGGCTGCTCCTGCTCCTCTCCGGCGGTGGTGCGGCGTGCCGGGCGGGGCGCTCCTCAGCCGCCGCACTGCCGCAGCATCGCCTGCCGGTCCGGTGCGGTGACCGCCAGTTCGTACTTGACGGCGACCTGGGCGAAGCGGACGGCGTACGCGCACCGGATCTGCTTGTCCGGCGGCAGCCAGGAGGCCGGTCCGGAGTCGCTTTTGGCGGAGTTGGCGCGGCCCTGGACGGGGAGCAGGTTGAGCGGGTCGTTCGCCAGTTGTTCGCGCTTGCTCTGCGGCCACCGCGAGGAGCCCATCTGCCAGCTGTACGACAGCGGCACGACGTGGTCGATCTGGACCTCGCTCGCCTGCTGCTTGCGCCACTCGATGGTCGTGCCGGTGTACGGATCGTCCAGCGTCATGGCGACGACCACACAGTCGGATCCGGAGCGGAAGCGCAGCTTCTGGCCGTCGCGTCTCAGCAGGTCGTTCCGCGTGTCACAGCCGTTCCGGGCGAGCGGCACGCCGTCGGCCGAGTCCATCCAGGCGTAGCCGAACTCGTCACGGTCGTACCCGGTCCTGGGGCCGCGCCCCTTGGTCTTCAGTCCGTCGATGAGATCCCGGGCCTTCGACTCGTCGGTATCGCCCTCGACCGGGGCGAGGCCGGGTTCGGTGCCGTCCGGGTTGTTCATCGGGCTGACGGCCCGTCCCGCCGCCTGCCCCTCGGCCTGTCCCTCGGCTCCGTCGGCCGAGGACGAGGTCCCGTCGTGCTGTCCCTCGCATCCGGTGACCAGGGCCAGAGCGAGGGCCGCACCCGCGGCCCACCCGGTACGGATCCTGCTGCGCCGCCTCATGCGTGTCCTCCCCTTGCTGTTCGCCGTACCACCGTAGCGACGGAGAGGTCCAGACCATAGTGGGCTTTATTGGGCATGCAGGACATACGTGCCGTACCGTCGGAAGTGAGTCACGCCTCGGAAGGAGCTCTGCATGGGCATCCTCGACAAGATGAAGCACATGGCCGGCAAGGACAAGGACAGGTCAAGAAAGGTGTCCGACGCCGCCGAACGCCAGGTCAACCAGAGGACCGGCGGCAAGTACCAGAAGCAGGTCGACGCCGCACAGCAGCGGGCCGAGGGCAAGCTCGGCTTCGGGCGCGGGCGGGGCGGCCACCGGCCGGAACGGTAGTAGGGCGCGACAGCGCGCCCACACCTCGAACACATCGGAAGCCGTCCACGGGCTTGGCCCCGTGGACGGCTTCCATGCTCTCGGCGTACGTGTGCGGCTACGACCCCAGGATCGAGGTCAGGAACTCCCCCACCCAGCCGAGCAGTTCCCGCCCGACCAGCGGCTTGCCGCCCACCTTCGCGGTCTTCGGGCGCGGCACGAGGATCTGGTGGGCGCCCGCCTTGATGACGCTTCCGGGGTAGAGCCGCTTGAGCCTCAGTTCCTGGGACTCGCGCAACTCCACGGGCGCGAAGCGGATGTTGTTGCCTTGGAGCACGATCTCGCCGACGGCGCACGCCCGCGCGAGCATCCGCAGGCCCGCAACCAGCAGCAGGTTCTCCACCGGTTCCGGCAACTTGCCGTAGCGGTCGACGAGTTCCTCGCGTACGGCCTTGACGTCCTCCTCGCTGTTGGCGGAGGCGATGGACCGGTACGCCTGGAGCCGCAGCCGCTCGCCCGGCGCGTAGTCGTGCGGGACGTGCGCGTCGACGGGCAGCTCGATCTTGACCTCGAGCGGCGGCTCCTCCTCGACGCCGCCCTCCAGGGAGGCCCGGTAGTCGGCGACCGCCTCGCCGACCATCCGCACGTACAGGTCGAAGCCGACGCCCGCGATGTGGCCGGACTGCTCGCCGCCGAGCAGGTTGCCCGCGCCGCGGATCTCCAGGTCCTTCATCGCCACGTACATGCCCGCGCCCATCTCGGTGTGCTGGGCGATGGTGGCGAGCCGCTCGTGCGCCGTCTCCGTCAGCGGCTTCTCCGGCGGGTAGAGGAAGTACGCGTAGCCGCGCTCCCGGCCCCGGCCGACGCGGCCGCGCAGCTGGTGGAGCTGGCTGAGGCCGAAGTTGTCGCCCCGCTCGACGATGAGGGTGTTGGCGTTGGAGATGTCGATGCCGGACTCGACGATGGTCGTGGAGACCAGCACGTCGAACTTCTTCTCCCAGAAGTCGACGACGACCTGCTCCAGGGCCTGCTCCGACATCTGGCCGTGGGCGGTGGCGATGCGCGCCTCGGGGACGATCTCGCGGAGCTTGGCCGCCGCGCGGTCGATGGACTCGACCCGGTTGTGGATGTAGAAGACCTGGCCCTCGCGCAGCAGCTCGCGGCGGATCGCGGCGCCGATCTGCTTGTGCTCGTAGGGGCCGACGAAGGTCAGCACCGGGTGGCGCTCCTCCGGCGGGGTGGTGATCGTGGACATCTCGCGGATGCCGGTGACCGCCATCTCCAGGGTGCGCGGGATGGGGGTGGCGGACATGGTCAGGACGTCGACGTTGGCGCGGAGCTTCTTCAGCTGCTCCTTGTGCTCGACGCCGAAGCGCTGCTCCTCGTCGACGATGACCAGGCCGAGGTCCTTGAACTTCGTCTCGGAGGAGAACAGGCGGTGGGTGCCGATGACGATGTCCACCGAGCCCTCGCGCAGGCCCTCCAGCGTCGCCTTCGACTCGGTGTCGGTCTGGAAGCGGGACAGCGCCTTCACGTTCACCGGGAACTGGGCGTACCGCTCGCCGAACGTCCCGAAGTGCTGCTGCACCAGCAGGGTCGTCGGCACGAGCACGGCCACCTGCTTGCCGTCCTGGACGGCCTTGAAGGCGGCGCGGACCGCGATCTCGGTCTTGCCGTAGCCGACGTCGCCGCAGATCAGGCGGTCCATGGGGACGGTCTTCTCCATGTCCTCCTTGACCTCGGCGATGGTGGTGAGCTGGTCCGGGGTCTCCGCGTACGGGAAGGCGTCCTCCAGCTCGCGCTGCCAGGGGGTGTCCGCGCCGAACGCGTGACCGGGCGCCGCCATCCGCGCGCTGTACAGCTTGATCAGGTCGGCGGCGATCTCCTTGACCGCCTTCTTCGCGCGGGCCTTGGTCTTGGTCCAGTCGGCGCCGCCCAGGCGGTGCAGCGTGGGGGCCTCGCCGCCGACGTACTTGGTGATCTGCTCCAGCTGGTCGGTGGGGATGTAGAGGCGGTCGCCGGGCTGGCCGCGCTTGGCGGGGGCGTACTCCACGACCAGGTACTCGCGGGTGGCGCCCTGCACGGTGCGCTGGACCATCTCGATGTAGCGGCCGACGCCGTGCTGCTCGTGGACGATGTAGTCACCCGCCTCCAGGGTGAGCGGGTCGATGGTCTTGCGGCGCCGGGCGGGCATCCGGGCGCCCTCGCGGCCGGCGGCCTTCTGCCCGGTCAGGTCGGTCTCGGTGAGCACGGCGAGCTTGAGGGCCTGGTCGACGAAGCCGTGGTCGATCGAACCGCAGGAGACGTGCACGACGGAGGGGCTGAGGGTGCCGAGGTCGTTGTCCAGGCGGGCCGCGATGCCCTCGCCGCCGAGGACCTCGACGGTGCGCGCGGCCGGGCCGTGGCCCTCGGTGACGTAGACGGCGCGCCAGCCGTCGGCGAGCCAGCCCTTGGTGTCGGCCAGCGCCTTGGCGGTGTCGCCGCGGTAGCTGTCCGGGGCGTGCATGCCGAGCTTGAGCGTGTCGGCGTCGTCCAGCGCGTCGTCGGCGGCGAACGGCGACACCGACCACCACATCATGTCCAGCTCGCGGGCCCGCTCCCGGACGTCCGCGATGGACCACAGGGAGGCCGCGTCCACGTCGATCGGCGCGTCGCCGCCGCCCGCGGTGGCCGCCCAGGACGCCTGGAGGAACTCCTGGCTGGTCGCCACGAGGTCGGCGGCCCGCGTGCGCACCCGCTCCGGGTCGCAGACCAGGGCCATCGAGCCCTTGGGCAGCACGTCCAGCAGCAGTTCCATGTCGTCGACGAGGACGGGGGCCAGGGACTCCATGCCCTCCACCGCGATGCCCTCGGCGATCTTGCCGAGCAGTTCGCCCAGCTCGGGATGGTCCTCGGCGAGGACCCGGGCCCGCTCCCGTACGTCCTCGGTGAGCAGCAGCTCACGGCAGGGCGGGGCCCACACGCCGTGCTCGGCGACCTCCAGGGAGCGCTGGTCGGCGACCTTGAAGTAGCGGATCTCCTCGACGTCGTCGCCCCAGAACTCGACGCGGAGGGGGTGCTCCTCGGTGGGCGGGAAGACGTCCAGGATGCCGCCGCGCACCGCGAACTCGCCGCGCTTCTCCACCAGCTCCACCCGCGCGTACGCGGCGGCCGCCAGGGCCTCGACGACCTCGTTCAGGTCGGCGCTCTGCCCGGTGCGCAGCGCCACCGGCTCCAGGCCGCCGAGGCCCTTGACCTGGGGCTGGAGCACGGAGCGTACGGGTGCGACGACGACGGAGACCGGGCCGGTCTCGGGGTCGTCGGGGCGGGGGTGGGCCAGCCGCCGCAGGACGGCGAGGCGGCGGCCGACGGTGTCGCTGCGGGGGCTGAGCCGTTCGTGCGGAAGGGTCTCCCAGGAGGGGTACTCCACGACGCCCTCCGGGGGCAGCAGGGAGCGCAGAGCGGCGGCCAGGTCCTCCGCCTCACGTCCCGTCGCGGTCACCGCCAGCACGGGGCGGCCGGTCTCGCGGGCCAGCGCGGCGACCGAGAAGACGCGGGCGGCGGGCGGGCCGACCAGGTCGACGTGCATGCGGTTGCCGTCTGCGGCCGCCGTGATCGCTTCCGCGAGGGCGGTGTCCTTGACGACGGCGTCGAGCAGACCGTGCAGACTCATTGAGGGGGCGCTTCCGTCCTGGGGTGCCGGGGTGGACAACACGAGTAGCCCGACGCGGTGAGGGCCGGGGGTGTCCAGCGTACGACGCTGCGCTCGTCGGCGTCGGGGCTGTGGATGACGTCCGTTGCCAGGTTGACCGGCATGGCGGGGTCCCCACCAGGGGCTCCGCCCCCTGGCTCCCGTCCTTTGTCCCCTGGCCCGTGGTTCCTGGTTCCCTGCCTCCCCACGTCCCCTCGTCCCCACGTGCCCACGCCCCCACGTCCCCTCGGCCCCTCGGCCCCTCGGCCCCTGGCCCCTGTCTCCCCTGTCCCCTGGCCTGCGCACGCCCCTGCCCGAAGAGGTCACCGCCCGACAACCGGCCGGCCGGGGGGCAGCCCGTCGAAGGACGCTTGAGGCAGCGACGAGCCCGGTGCCGGACGTCCTCCAGGACGTTCCGGCACCGGGCGCTCCCCCACGACCCCCGTGCGTGGTGGCCGTCGGCCGCTACTCCGTTACTCCGTCGCGATGGCGTTCAGGACGTTCATGCGGCCCGCACGGAACGCCGGTACCAGGGCGGCGAACAGGCCCACGAAGGCCGAGCCGATGAAGACGCCGATGATCGTCGGCCAGGGGATGTCGAGGACGTTCAGTCCCTCCAGCGCGAGCAGCTTCTGTGCCGTGGCGCCCCAGCCCATGCCCAGTCCCAGGCCCAGCAGGGCACCGAAGAGGGCGATGACGACGGACTCCATCCGGATCATCCGGCGCAGCTGGCGGCGGGAGAGGCCGATCGCCCGCATCAGGCCGATCTCGCGGGTCCGCTCGACCACCGACAGGGCCAGTGTGTTCACCACACCGAGGACCGCGACGATGATCGCCAGGGCGAGCAGGCCGTAGACCATGTTCAGCAGCTGGCCGACCTGGTCCTTCAGCTCCTCCTTGTAGTCGGTCTGGTCGGCCACCCGGTACTGCGGGTAGGCGTCCAGGGACTTCTTCAGCGCCGCGTAGGCCTGGTCCGCCTGGCCCTCCTCGGCCTTGGCCAACATCATCGTGTTCGGCGGGATGTTCTCGGCCGGCAGGTACTTCCGCATCGTCTCGATGCTGATGTACCGCGCGCCCTGGTCGATGGCGACGTCGTCGCTCGTGATCGCGGCGACCTTCAGCTTCGCGGTCTCGCCGCCCTTGAAGGCGACGGAGATCGTGTCGCCGACGTGCACACCGTGCTTCTCGGCGTAGTCCGAGCCGACCGACATGGCGTCGGTGCCGTAGGCGGCGGAGAGCTCGCCCTCCGTCGTCGTGCGGCGCACGTCCTCGGCGTAGGTCGGGTCGGCGGCCGTGACCCCGTCGTCGTCGGTCTTGCCGTCGGGCGAGGTCAGCGTGGCGTCGAGCATCTTGTAGCGGGTGACGTACTCCAGGCCGGGCGTGTCCTGCATCGCCTTCTCGGCCTGCGGCACGATCCGCTGGTTGCCCTGGACGATGAAGTCCGTGCCGACCGTCTTGTCCAGCTCGCTCGTGGCCGAGGCGACCATGGAGGAGCCGACGACGGAGAGGCAGGCCACCAGCGCGAGACCGATCATCAGGGCGGCACCCGTGGCACCGGTGCGGCGCGGGTTGCGCAGGGCGTTGCGCTCGGCCAGCCGTCCCACCGGACCGAAGGCCCGCAGCAGCACCGCGCTGATCACTCGCACCACGAAGCCGGCCAGCAGCGGTCCGACGACGACGAAGCCGATGAGGGTCAGCACGATGCCCGCGCCGAGCATCAGCGAACCGTCGCTCGCCTTGTCGGCGGAGGCGGCCGTGAGCAGGGCGGCGACGCCGGCGCCGGTGAGCACCGCGCCGATCAGACCGCGTATCCAGCCGGCCTTGCCGTCGGCCGGCGTACCGGCGTCGCGCAGGGCGGCCATCGGGGAGATCTTTCCGGCGCGACGGGCCGGGAGGTAGGCGGCCAGGACGGTGACCACGACGCCGAGGACCAGGCCCACCACAGGGGTCGCCGTCTTGATGGTCAGGTCGTCGGTGGACAGGTTCATGCCCGCGGCCGACATCAGCTTCATCAGGCCGACGGCGATCCCGACGCCGGCCGCGACGCCGAGGACGGAACCGACGATGCCGAGGAGCAGCGCCTCGACCAGCACCGAGCGGTTGACCTGCCGGCGGGAGGAGCCGATGGCCCGCATCAGGCCGATCTCGCGGGTGCGCTGGGCGACCAGCATGGAGAAGGTGTTGATGATCAGGAAGATGCCGACCAGGAACGCGATCCCGGCGAAGCCGAGCATGGCGTACTTGATGACGTCCATGAACTCGCCGATGTCCGCGCGGCCTTCGTCGGACGTCTCCTTGGCCGTCTGGACCTTGTAGGAGCCGCCGTCCAGGGCCTTGGAGACGTTCCGCTTGAGCTGTGCGTCGGTGACGCCGGACGCCGCGGTGACGTTGAACTGGCTGAAGCGGCCCTCGCCGCCGAGGAGTTGACGCTGGGCGGTGGGAGTGTCGAAGTAGACGACCGCGGCACCGGGGTTGGTGACGGTGAAGGAGGCGATGCCGACGATCTTCGCCTTGAAGTCGCCGGTCTGCGCGATGGTGCGCAGCTCGTCGCCGATCTTCAGGTCGTGCTTGTCGGCGGTGTCGGAGTCGACCATCGTCTCGGTCGGGCCGCGCGGCGCGTGCCCCGAGGTGATCTCCATGGACCGCAGGTCGTTCTTGGTCCAGTTCCCGGCGAAGGTCGGGGCGCCGCTGGCGGCACCCACGTTGTCGTTGTCGGCGTCGACGACGGTCACGTTCATCGAGACGACCGCGCCCTCGACCGATGCCACGCCGTCGGCCGAGCGGATCTGCTCCAGCGTGGACGCCGGCAGCGACTCGGGCACCCCGTTCTGCGGCGTGTCCTCGGCCTCGGCGTCCTTCGGGGCGACCGTCACGTCCGACGAGGTGACCGCGAAGAGCTTGTCGAAGGTGGTGTTCATGGTGTCCGTGAACACCAGGGTGCCGCACACGAACGCGACCGACAGCAGCACCGCCACCGCCGAGAGCGCCATACGGCCCTTGTGCGCGAGGAAGTTGCGCATCGAGGTCTTGACAACGGTCATGACGTGCGCCCCCGGGCGTCGAAGTCCTTCATGCGGTCGAGGACGGCGTCCGCGGTCGGCTTGTGCATCTCGTCGACGATCCGGCCGTCGGCGAGGTACAGCACCCGGTCCGCGTAGCTGGCGGCCACCGGGTCGTGGGTGACCATCACGATGGTCTGGCCCAGCTCGGTCACCGACCGGCGCAGGAAGCCCAGGACCTCGGCGCCGGCGCGCGAGTCGAGGTTTCCGGTCGGCTCGTCACCGAAGATGATCTCGGGCCGGGCGGCCAGCGCCCGCGCCACCGCGACCCGCTGCTGCTGACCGCCGGAGAGCTGGGTCGGCCGGTGCTTGAGCCGCCCGGCGAGCCCCACGGTCTCCACCACGCGGTCCAGCCACGCCCGGTCGTACTTGCGCCCGGCGATGTCCATGGGCAGCGTGATGTTCTCGATCGCGTTCAGCGTCGGGAGCAGGTTGAACGCCTGGAAGATGAACCCGATCCGGTCGCGGCGCAGTTGCGTGAGCTTCTTGTCCTTCAGACCGGTTATCTCGGTGTCGTCGAGGTAGATCTGCCCGCCGGTGACGGTGTCCAGGCCGGCCAGGCAGTGCATCAGCGTGGACTTGCCGGACCCCGACGGCCCCATGATCGCGGTGAATTGGCCACGGGCTATGTCCACGTCCACGTGGTCGAGGGCGACCACCCGGGTCTCACCCGATCCGTAAGCCTTCACAACCTGCCGCGCCCGCGCGGCAACGGCCGTACGCCCTCCGGTGCTCCCGTGCGTGGGAATACTCACGGCCGATGTCATGTCAAGTCTCCTATGTCGGTCATCAGGTGAGCCGCCGGTGCCGGCGGCGGGCGCTGAGCGGTACTCGTGAACGCGGTGCTGCGACCCGCCCCGGTGTACGCGCCACCGTGCGTGTGCCGTGCTGCTACATCGATGATTCTGGCCGGACCGGAGAGCGACCGCCCTGGTGTTCAGCGCACTCTTTCCCTGGGGAAAACCCCACCCCCACGGGTCCGGTTCGCCGCCCCCCGGCGACGTAGGACCAGGTTAAGGACGCCCCCGGGGCCATCTCGTCCTCCGACGGTACGAGCCGCCCCCAGGCCGTAGTACGGAGGTACCCCTAGGGGCAGTACACCCTTCGACGGAACCCGCCTCAGGGTCGCCCTCCTCCCCGAGGCGCATCGAGCATCCACCCTCCCCCGACGTCAGGGTCAAGCCCTGAGGCCCAATACGTCGGGGTCAGCACGCAGGGGCCGAGACACCGGGGCCAGCACGTCCCGGTCAGGACGCGGGACCAAGATCCGCCCCGGGGCTTCGCCTGCGGACGGCCGGGCACGCCGCCGAGGCCGGCCGACGCAAGGCGCAGGCCGGCCGCGGCACCACGAGACCATGGCGGGCTGGCCCCTGACGGGGCGTACGCCGGCGCGGGTGCCGGGCCGGTACGCCAGGACGGGTGACAGGCCGGTACGCCAGGACGGGTGACAGGCCGGTACGCCAGGACGGGTGACAGGCCGGTACGCCGGCGCGGGTGGCGGCGCCGGGAAGGCGGCCCGAGGCGTCACTCCACCGCCCCGCCCGTCAGCGAACGGAGATTGCTGCGTACGGAGGCCACATGGGCCTGGAGTTCGTCCCAGCGCGCCCCGTGCTCACGCAGCACCCGCTCCGTCTCGCGGGCGATCCGTTCCTGACGCACCCGGGCCTCGGCGACCACCTCGGCCGCCCGGGCCCGGGCTTCCTCCTGCCACCTCCCGGCCGCCTCCCCGGCGTCGGCCAGGGCCTGCCGAGCCTCGTACAGATCCTGCTCGGCGCGCGCCAACAGCTCCGCGTGATACGCGTCCAGGGCGCGCGCCCGCTCGTCCTCCGCCCGTTCTTCGCCGGCCCACCTCTCCGCGTGCTCCCTGCTCTGCTCGGCCAGCATCCCGGTGGTGCGCCTCCGCATCTCGCGCAGCACGCACAGCGCCTCTCCGCGCCCCGCCCGCACCTCGCGCCGCGCCGCGATCCGCGTCTCATCGGCCTCCGCACGCGCCGCGAGCAGTCGCCGCCGGGCCCGTTCGTCGGCCTCGGCACGTACGGCTTCGGCGTGCGCCTGAGCTGCCGCACGCACACCGGCCGCATGCGCCCGCGCATCCGCCACCAGGCGTTCCGCCGCGCTCCGCGCCCTCTCCCGCACCGCCTCGGCCTCCTCCTGACCGAGCTGGAAGAGGTGCCTCGCGCGCTCCCCGAGCGCCTCGTAGCTCTGCGACTCCAGCTGGGCGACGACCTCCAGGAGGTCCTCCAGCTCCTCCTCCATCTCCCGGGCCAGCACGGTGAGCCGGGCGGCACGCTCCCAGGCCGCGTCACGCTCCTCGAAGAGCGCCGCGGCACAAGCCTCCACCTGCTCGGGACGGTAGCCGCGCTCGCGCCCGCGTACGGTCACGAAGCCGTGGGGAGACGCCGATGCGCCGCTCATGCTCAACACCCCTGTGATGCATTGCCGCACTTAATGGACTCAACCGACTTTATGGATCGGAAGTAAAGCCTCATAATGCGACACACCACACGGAAACGGGCGGGGCCCGGTCGCCTCACAGGTCGACCGGGCCCCGCCCGCCGGATACGTCAACGGCGCCGCCGCGTCACAGCAGCCCGTCCCACATCTGCTCGAGCAGCACCGACCACCAGCTCTCCGGCGACCCGAGCGCCGCCGGGTCCAGCGCGGCCAGCTGAGCCTGGAAGTCCACCGTCCAGCGGCCTGCCTGCTCCTGGTTCAGACCGAACCTGAGCCGCCACATCCGGCCCAGCAGCGCCAGGGAACGCGCGAACTCCGGCAGCCCCGTGTTCACGAACTGCGGAGGCACCGGCGTACCGCCCGGCCCCGCCTCCACCGGCACCGCCACGATGGCCGCCGTGCCGTACTGCACACAGATCGCCCGGCCGAAGTCACTGCCCACGACCAGGTACGAACCCGCGTCGGACGCCGGCTGCACCCCGCGCTCCGCCGCCAGTTCCGCCAGCGTCGGCACCGGACGCCCCGGCTGGGCCTGCGCCCAGAAGAAC
Source organism: Streptomyces sp. WG5 (assembly GCF_049974565.1). NCBI lineage: Bacteria > Bacillati > Actinomycetota > Actinomycetes > Kitasatosporales > Streptomycetaceae > Streptomyces > Streptomyces sp. WG5. The sequence goes on from NZ_JBNGGC010000015.1 coordinate 123,347, forward strand.
GGGCCCATGTCCATCGGCAGACCCGCCGCCACCAGCGTGTGCGCCACGATCGGCGGCACCCCCTGCCGGGACACCGCGGCCTGCTCGAACCGGAAGACACCCGGCCCGAACGCACCGCCCAGCTCCTGCCCGATGGCCTCCGGCGGGACCGGCGGAACCGGCTGCACCTGAGGCAGCGGCGCACGCACGGGCGCCGGACGTGCCGGCCCGTCGGCCACCTGGTGCAGCTCGCCCTGGTGCGCCAGCAACTGCCGCATGCCCTGCTGCCGGCTCGCGTGGTCCGTGCCGTACGGCGCGATGGACGTGATCCGCGCCTGCGGCCACTGCTCCCTGATCATCCGCGCACAGTAGGCACCCGGCAGTTCGCACGACTCCAGTTCCGTGTGCAGCTCCAGCACCTGGTCCGGCGGCACGTTCATGCCCCGCAGCTCGTGGAAGATCTGCCACTCGGGGTGCGGCGTACCCGGCGCCGAACGACGGATCAGCTGCTGCTCGGAACCGTCCTGGGCGCGGTAGCGCAGCACGGCCTGGTAGCCGGGGCCGACGGTCGGCGGACCGGCTGGCTGCTGCTGTTGCTGTTGCTGCGGATAGCCGTACGCCGGTGGCGCACCGGGCACCGGCCCGCCGGGCGGCGGCACGGCACCGGGCGGCACGGGCTGTCCGACGCCCGGGACACCGGGAGCCCCGGGAGCCCCGGGAACACCAGGAGCACCCGGCGGAGGCGGGGGCGCAGCGGGCCCGCCCACCGGAGGCCCGGCCAGCACGGTCTGCGCATGATGCACGGCACCGCCCGCACCGCCCGAGGGCCCCCGCGAGCCGGGCCCACCGGGAACGCCCGGGGCACCGGGAGGGGCAGGCGGAGGCGGCGTACCCGGGCCACCGGACGCGCCCGGGACACCGGGCGCTCCGGGAGGAGCGGGAGGAGCGGGCGGCTGAGGCCCACCGCCGCCCGTCCGGCCCGGGTCGGCCAGCATCGTGGCGGCATGGTGCATCCCACCGGGAGGCATCCCCCCGGGAGGCGTACCACCGGCGGGCGTCCCCCCAGGTGCGCTCGGCGGGGGCGGCGTACCCGGACCACCGGGAGCGCCCTGACCGGCCGGAGGCTGCGGTGCGCCCGGCGAAGGCGGCGGGGTCGGAGCACCGCCCGGACCCTCGGGCCCGAGCGACGACACCAGCTGCGTCGGCACGTAACCACCCGCCGGTGCGGCCGGCGCCGACGGGGGAGGCGTACTCCCCGGCCGCACACCCGGCACACCCGGGGCCCCCGGCGGAGGCGGCGTGGTCGCACCACCGCCACGGCGCGGCGGAGGCGTCGCCTTGCGGGTCGCGGCGTCGGCGATGTCCCCGGCCGGCGGCGCGAGCGGCTGGGCCGGCGTGGCGGACGCACCCGGATCGGCGGGCCGCTGCGGAGCGGGCGGCACCGGCGGCGTCCCCGCGGACGCGGCCGGCGCGTTCGGGGCGTCGATCGCCGGCGCGAGCGCCGTCGGCGGAAGCCCACTGCCGCCCGACATCAGCGCCGTCTTCGCGTCCGGCGCCGCCGCGGGCGGCGGCGCGTCGTCGTCGGCACCGCTCAGCGGCGGCGCGAACACGGTCTGGGGCAGCGGTACGGAACGGTCCTCACCGGCGTCCGCGTTGGTGTCCGTCCCCGCCCAGGGCGTCGCCCCGGCAGGCACACCCGGCGCACCGGACGCATCCGTCCCGGGCCCACCGGCACCACTCGCCCCGGCAGCCGGCCACGCCGCACCGCTCCCCGGCGCGTCCACCGAAGCCGCCGATGCCGCAGGGGCCGGGGGGACCGCAGGGGCCGGAGGGGCTGCAGGAGTTGACGGCACCCCGCCCTGCGTCTCAGGAAGCGCGCCACCCCCGGCCCCGGCCCCGGCCCCGGCACCAGCGCCAGCACCAGCACCAGCACCAGCACCAGCACCAGCACCAGCACCAGCACCAGCAGTGTCACCGACACCCCCGCCGCCGTGCTCCCCCCGCCGACGGTCCGGAATGCCCAGCTTGTCCGCCGCCTCCTGCAACCACTCCGGCGGAGTCAGCAAGAACGACGTCTGATTCAGATCCACCCGCGCCGCGGGCGCCGCCACCGGCTCCGCCGCCTCCTCGGGGCGGCCGTACTCCTCCTCGTACCGGCGGATCACCTCACCCACCGGCAGCCCCGGCCACAGCGTCGCCTCACCGCTGTCCCGCGCGATCACCAGCCGGTGCGCGCCCCCGTCCGAACGCGGCCCGTCCGCACGGTCCTCGGCCCAGACCACGAACCCGAGCTCGAACTCCCGCACCCGCACCTCACGGTGCTGGTACGCGGGCAGCTCGCCGTTGACCCACTCCTCCGCGCGCTCCTGCGCCTGCGCGAACGTCACCATCGCCAGCTCACTCCCCTACCGACGCCGACGCCACGGGCACCGCACGCGCGAACCCACCGTCCACCATCAGGTTCGCCACCGTCTCCAACTCCGGCGGGGACCCCGCCAGCCGCGACAGGAACGCGTCGAAATCCTCACCGCAGGGCAGCAGCAACCGCTCCACCCGTTCCGCCGGCGGCACCGAGGGGTCCACGTCCCGCACGTCGTCGTAGGCGCAGAACCACACCGAACCGATCCGCTCCCCCTTCACCTTCACCGCGAGCAGACCGCCCTGCACGAACGCGACGCCCAGATAGTCCTTGGTCAGGTGATCCCGCAGGCACTTGTTGACATAGACCAGGTCGTTGACCGCCGCCTCCTCACGCACCGTGAAGAACGGCTGGTCGACCAGCAGCCCCAGCTCCGCGTCCAGCGCCGTACCCACCGGCGCACAGCCGCCCGCCGCCTTCAGGAAGGACCGGTACGCACCCGGCAGCCGGTACCCGAGGTCCTCCTCGACCTCCTGCACCTGCTGCTCCGACACCGCGACACCCGACTTCGGCAGACCGAAGTGCGCCGGACGCGTCTCCTGCAACGGCCGTGTCCCCCGCTTGCCCTGGTCCACCGCGGCCGTCGCCAGCCCACCGTGATGCCGCAGCAGCGCCTTGACCTCGACCGGGACGAGCTCCATCCGCCGTGACCCGGCCACGTGGTGCCACGTCCAGCCGTGCGGCGTCGCCACCGCGGGCACCGTGTCCCACAGCTCGTGTCCCGACGCCGACAACGCCGCGTTCGCCGACACGTAGTCCGTCAGCCGCAGCTCGTCGACCCCGAAGCCCTCCGGCGGGTCCGCGATCTCCGCGACCGCACGGGCGTACGGCGAGAAGACGGGATAGCCACCCTCGTCCACCCGTACCCCTCGCGGGTGACGCGCCGCCCGCACCGGATCCGGAAAATGCACGACCTGCCCGGCATAGGCCGCGTTCGGCGGCGCGGCGTGTCCCCCGGCCTGGCGGCCGGGAGGTGCCCCCAGCCCGAGCCGACCTGTCGTCATGGCGGTTGCCCCCTGCGGCGTCTGTCTGATCTGTGTGCACCGACTCGTCTGCACGACTCGTCTGCGCTGTCCGGTCACCGCACGCGATCGCGGTGCCGACAGCCTATGCGGTACGGCAAGACCGGTCACCGGCACCGGACCCCGCGCCCGGCCACCACCCCTCCACTTCCGTGACCAGCCGTCACCCTCCCGTGACGCAACGCCCACACCCGGGCGTGTCACCCCGCCCCAGCTTCCGCAGCAGCCCCGGTATTTGGCACTCTGTGACCTTCGGGGGGATGCTCAGGAGGGGAAGATGATCATGAGTGCGACACAGGCAGGGCCCCACACCGGGCGGTCCGACGACCCCCGCGGAGGCGACCTGCGGGGCGGCGACCCCCGTATCGGCTGGAGCGCCACCGAAGCCCTCCACGCCCCCACCCTCCAGCACCGCCGCGACGGCATCCTCCCCACCGTCGCCGCCGCACTCTCCGTCCGCGGCACCACCCTCACCGGCACCGCCACCCGCGCCGACACACCCCCCGCCCTGCACCACCTCGTACAGGACTTCCTCGACACCCTCACCAGCGGCCAACGAGACCGCTACACCGGCCGCTGCGCCGAAACCATCCTCATCTCACGCCACCTCGCCACCGCCGACGCCGCCCGCAGCAAACGCGCGTCGCGCAAGCCCATGACCAACGGCGAAGCCCGCAAAGCACTCAAACACGCCAAACTCACCACCCGCCGCATCCGCGAGGACGGCGACCCCCTCCACGGCGGCTTCGCCTCACCCTGCCGCGCCTGCACCGCCCTCACCGCCCACTTCGGCGTCCGCATCGTCGACCCCACGACGAACGACGACTGACACCGGCCACCGTCCACCACCCCCCGACGCCGTAGCCGAAGCCGAAGCCGAAGCCGAAGCCGCTACCAACGCCGACGCCGCACGGCACCACCGAGCCGTCCGAGCCGACCGCCGACCGCCGACCGCCGACCGCCGACCGCCGACCAAAACGAACCAAGGGCAGATGCACGCCGACCGCACCTCCACCACCCGCTTCCCCGTCCCCGTCGACGCCGCCCTCCGCGACGCCGGCTGGCAACCCGGACGCTGGGACATCAAGCAGGCCGAAATCTGGGCCGACACCCTGCGCGGACACACCTCACCCGCAGGACACCGGCACACCGTCTTCCCCGCCGCGGTCGAAGCCTGGGCCGAATTCGGCGGCCTCCACATCGCCCCCACCGGCCCCGGCCGGCAAGTCGCGCCCGCCACCCTCCACCTCGACCCCCTCCACGGCCTCCACATGGCCCGCACGCTCGGCGACCTCGGCCGCGCCCTCGGCACCCAGACCTGCCCCCTCGGCACCGAGACCGACAGCCACGCCCTCATCGCCATCGACACCGAGGGCCGCGTCTACGCCCTCGACCACACCGGCGACTGGTACCTCGGCCCCACCATCGACCAAGCCCTCGCCACCCTCGTCGCAGGCACCCAGCCCACCCGCCTCACCACGGGCTGACAGGCCCCGCCGACACGGCTACGAAGCCGGAATCACCGCCGACACCCGAAAACCCCCCGCGTCCGTCGGCCCCGACACGAACACACCCCCCAGAGCAGCCACCCGCTCCTTCATCCCGACCAACCCGTTACCCCCCGACGGCAACCGCGCCGACGAGGCCGACGACACCTCCGGCGGCGGCTCGTTCTCCACCTGCATCGCGATCTCCGACACCCGGTGCGCCAACCGCACATACGTCTTCGCACCCGCCGCATGCTTGTGCACGTTCGTCAACGCCTCCTGCACCACCCGGAACGCCGTCGACTCCACCTCCACCGCATACGGCCGTTCCTCCCCCTCCACCGACAGGTCCACGACCATCCCGGCCGCCTCCGACTGCCCGATCAACTCGTCCAGCTCGGACAGCCACGGCCCGTCCACGGACGACTCGCCACCCTCCGCGGCCCGCGAAGCCGCCACCGCCGCGGCCGCCCCCACCGCCGCCAACGGCGGCGGCACCGACGCCCGCTCGGCACTCCCGCCACCCCCACCACTGCGCAACACCCCGAGCATCTCCCGCAACTCCGTCAGCGCCTGCCGCCCCATGTCCCCCACGAGCGCCGCGTTCTTCACCGCCTTCTCCGGGTCCTTCCGCGCCACCGCCTGCAACGCCGCCGCGTGCACCACCATCAGGCTCACCCGATGCGCCACCACGTCGTGCATCTCCCGCGCGATCCGCGTCCGCTCCTCACCCCGCGCCCACTCCGCACGCTCCTCCGCACGCTCCGCGAGCAACTGCAGCTCCCGCTCCAGACTGTCCGCCCGCTCCCGCAGACTCTCCATCAGCCGCCGCCGCTGCCCCACGTACAGACCCAGCAGCAACGGCGGCGCGGTCGCCCCCAGCGACATCGTGATCGACGCGAACGGCAGGAACCAGTCCCCGAACTGCACGTCCTCGTTCGCCGCGTCCTGCCCCAGCCGGACGAACGTCACGATCAACGTCCCCAGCAACGACATCCCGGCCAGCGCGCCGATGATCCGCCGCGGCAACTCCGACGCCGCCAGCGTGTACAGGCCGACGATGCCCATCAGAAGGCCCATCTGCGCCGGTGTGATGGCGATCGCCACCAGCACCACCGCGATCGGCCACTTCCGCCGCACCACCAGCACCGAACCGGCCAGCAACCCGAAGACGACCCCCGCCGCCCACGGAATCCCGGCATCCCGCGCGAACGGAACCCCCTCCGCCGCGCACTCCAACGCGGACACGGCACCGAGGCTCACATCGAGCACCGCACCGCGCCGCCTGTCCCACCACCAAGACCCTCCCCGGGCCGGTACGTGGTCTTCCCCCGTCGTGGTCATGCCCTCCAGCCTACGGGCGGCGGGCGGCACATTTCCGGCGACTTTCGACAAGCGATACGACGCGATACCCCTCGAACCGGTGAGGCATTCGGCGTTCACCTCCGGAAGCAGGAATTCCGGCCGGACGGCCGCCCGGCCCGCCTCGCCGGCCACGGCGCCCGCGACAAGAGGGCGACCGGTACCGTCGCATCGCGGGCGCCTGGTACGGCATAGTGTTGGGTGCCGACTCGGCGGCCCAGCTAAATGTCCGGTTCAGTCGAGTTTGATCCCCCATGGTGTAATCAGGCAGCACTGAGGGTTTTGGTCCCTTAAGTTCAGGTTCAAATCCTGATGGGGGAGCTGCTGTCCGGGCCCTGACCTTTCCGTCAGGGCCCGCACTCATGTCCCCCACAAACCACCCCGGTATCCTGCGGATGTCCACCCCCACCCCTCAGCCGAAGGGCATCCCGTGAGCGCCATTCGCCCGGCCGCCGTCGTCGTTCTCGCAGCGGGTGAGGGCACCCGTATGAAGTCGGCCACACCCAAGGTCCTGCACGAGCTGTGCGGCCGGTCCCTCGTGGGGCACGTGCTCGCCGCCGCCGGTGAGCTGGACCCCAAGGACCTGGTCGTCGTCGTCGGGCACGCCCGCGAGAAGGTGACCGCGCACCTCGCCGAGGTCGCCCCCGACGTACGCACCGCCGTGCAGGAGCAGCAGAACGGCACCGGGCACGCGGTGCGGATGGGGTTGGAGGCGCTGGGCGGTGCCGTGGACGGGACGGTGGTCGTCGTCTGCGGTGACACTCCCCTCCTCACCGGTGGGACGCTGCGGGCCCTCGCCGCCACCCACACCGCCGACGGGAACGCCGTGACGGTGCTGACGGCGGAGGTGCCGGACGCGACGGGGTACGGCCGGATCGTGCGGGACGGGGCCTCCGGTGCCGTGACCGCGATCGTGGAGCACAAGGACGCGTCGGAGTCGCAGCGGGCGATCCGTGAGATCAACTCGGGTGTGTTCGCGTTCGACGGGCGGCTGCTCGCGGACGCGCTGGGGAAGGTGCGGACGGACAACAGCCAGGGTGAGGAGTACCTGACGGACGTCCTCGGCATTCTGCGTGAGGCCGGGCACCGGGTGGGCGCGTCCGTGGCCGGCGACCACCGGGAGATCGCGGGGATCAACAACCGGGTGCAGCTCGCCGAGGCCCGCCGGATCCTCAACGACCGGTTGCTGACCGGCGCGATGCTGGCCGGCGTGACGGTGGTGGACCCGGCGACGACGTGGGTCGACGTGACGGTGACCTTCGAGCAGGACGTGATCGTCCACCCGGGTACGCAGCTGCTGGGCTCGACGCACCTGTCCGAGGGGTCCGAGGTCGGCCCGAACTCCCGTCTCACCGACACGCGCGTGGGTGTCGGCGCACGCGTCGACAACACGGTCTCGCTCGGTGCCGAGGTCGGCCCCGAGACGACCGTGGGTCCGTACGCGTATCTGCGTCCCGGTACCCGTCTGGGGCTGAAGGCGAAGATCGGTGCGTACGTCGAGACGAAGAACGCGTCGATCGGCGAGGGGACCAAGGTCCCGCACCTCTCCTATGTGGGTGACGCGACGATCGGTGAGTACACGAACATCGGTGCCGCAAGCGTGTTCGTGAACTACGACGGACAGGACAAGCACCACACCACGATCGGTTCGCACTGCCGCACGGGTTCGGACAACATGTTTGTGGCTCCTGTCACGGTGGGGGACGGTGCGTACACCGCCGCGGGGTCGGTGATCACGAAGGACGTACCGCCCGGTTCGCTGGCCGTGGCCCGGGGCCAGCAGCGGAATATCGAGGGTTGGGTGGCTCGGAAGCGTCCGGGGAGCGCGGCGGCGAAGGCGGCCGAGGCGGTGTCCCGGGAGGCCGGCGGCGAAGGCTGACCGGAAACCGGCGCGCCGAACACGGCGTACCGTGATAAGTGCACATCCGCACCCCACCAGCTGAGACGCCTCCCGCACCCAGCCGGAAGAGCCTGTGACGCTCAGCTGCGAAACCTCTGAGGAGAAAGTGCTGTGACCGGGATCAAGACGACCGGCGAGAAGAAGATGATGTTCTTCTCCGGCCGCGCCCACCCCGAGCTTGCCGAGGAGGTCGCCCAGCAGTTGGGTGTCGGGGTCGTCCCGACGAAGGCCTTCGATTTCGCGAACGGCGAGATCTACGTGCGCTACCAGGAGTCGGCGCGCGGTGCGGACTGCTTTTTGATCCAGAGCCACACGGCTCCGATCAACAAGTGGATCATGGAGCAGTTGATCATGATCGACGCTCTGAAGCGTGCGTCGGCCCGCTCCATCACGGTCATCGTGCCGTTCTACGGTTACGCGCGGCAGGACAAGAAGCACCGGGGGCGTGAACCGATCTCGGCGCGTCTGATCGCCGATCTGATGAAGACGGCGGGTGCTGACCGGATCCTGACCGTGGATCTGCACACGGACCAGATCCAGGGCTTCTTCGACGGTCCCGTCGATCACCTGTTCGCGCTTCCGCTGCTCGCGGACTACGTGGGCGCGAAGGTGGACCGGTCGAAGCTGACGGTGGTGTCCCCGGACGCGGGCCGGGTGCGGGTGGCGGACCGGTGGTGCGACCGGCTGGGCGCGCCGCTGGCGATCGTGCACAAGCGGCGCGACAAGGACGTGGCGAACCAGGTGACGGTGCACGAGGTCGTCGGTTCGGTGGAGGGCCGGATCTGCGTCCTGGTGGACGACATGATCGACACCGGTGGCACGATCTGCGCGGCGGCGGACGCGCTGTTCGCGCACGGTGCGGAGGACGTCATCGTGACGGCGACGCACGGTGTGCTGTCGGGTCCGGCGGCGGACCGGCTGAAGAACTCGAAGGTGAGTGAGTTCGTGTTCACGAACACGCTGCCGACACCGAACGAGCTGGAGCTGGACAAGATCACGGTGCTGTCGATCGCGCCGACGATCGCGCGTGCGGTGCGCGAGGTGTTCGAGGACGGTTCGGTGACGAGCCTGTTCGACGAGCAGTGAGCGTCGTGGGGTGAGCGTCGTGCAGTAACCGTTCTGCACGATCGTTCCATAGAGATCGTTTTGGGTACGGCCTCCCTCTCCGAGTAGACTGCCGAAGTTGCTCGGCGAGGGAGGCCGTGCCCGTTTCGCGGGTGTGGCGGTCCGTAATCGACGCGCTCTTCGTAGCAGGCCGTTCGTGGCCGGGTGACCACGTCCGTCTACTTTCTACGAGGAGTGATCATGTCCGAGGTGAAGCTCACCGCCGAGACGCGTACCGAGTTCGGCAAGGGTGCAGCGCGTCGTATCCGTCGTGACAACAAGGTTCCGGGTGTTCTGTACGGGCACGGTTCGGACCCGATCCACCTGACCCTGCCGGGCCACGAGCTGCTGCTCGCGCTGCGTACCTCCAACGTGCTGATCGCGCTGGACATCGACGGCAAGACCAACGAGCTGGCGATCCCGAAGTCGGTCCAGCGTGACCCGATCAAGGGCTTCCTGGAGCACGTCGACCTGCAGCTGGTGACGCGCGGTGAGACCGTGTCGGTCGAGATCCCGGTGCAGGCCGAGGGCGAGCTGGCCCCGGGCGGCTTCCTGCTGGAGTACGTCCTGGACGCGCTGCCGGTCGAGGCCGAGGCCACGCACATCCCGCAGCAGGTGACGGTGTCGGTGGCGGGTCTGGAGGCCGGTGCCTCGATCCACGCCAAGGACATCGCGCTGCCGTCCGGTGTGAAGCTGGACGTCGACGGTGACACCGTGGTCCTGCAGGTGCTGTCGGCGCAGGCCGAGGAGGCCCCCGCCGAGGGCGCGGGCGACGAGGCCGCCGGGGCCTGATCCTCTACGGTCAACGTGTGGTCGGCCGCTGTTCCCGTCCGGGGCAGCGGCCGACGCGTATGCAGGTGACGGGTCCGATGGAGACGAAGGAGACACGGACGTGACGACGGACACGGGTGCGCCCTGGCTGGTGGCCGGTCTCGGCAATCCGGGCCCCGAGTACGCCTCGAACCGGCACAACGTCGGTTTCATGGTGGCGGATCTGCTGGCGGAGCGGGTCGGGGCGCGGTTCAAGCGGCACGGCAAGGCGCAGGCGCAGGTGGTTGAGGGGCGGATCGGGCCGCCGGGGCCGGCCGGCCGGCGGGTGATCCTGGCGAAGCCGATGTCGTTCATGAACGTGTCGGGCGGGCCGGTGACGGCGCTGCGCGACTTCTACAAGGTGCCGGTCTCCCACATCGTGGCGGTCCACGACGAGTTGGACATCGACTACGGCGTGCTGCGGCTGAAGCTGGGCGGCGGGGACAACGGGCACAACGGGCTGAAGTCGATCACGAAGGCGCTGGGCCCGGACTACCACCGGGTGCGGTTCGGGATCGGCCGGCCCCCGGGGCGGATGCCGGTGGCGGACTTCGTGCTGCGGGACTTCTCGTCGACGGAGCGCAAGGAGCTGGACTACTTCGTGGACCGGGCCGCGGACGCGGTGGAGGCCCTGGTGATCGAGGGGCTGGAGCGGGCGCAGAGCGCGTACAACTCCTGACGCGTCCTGACGCGCGTGGTCCGTTGGACGGCTCCCGACGTGTCCTGCCGGGCGTCGCCTGCTGCGGAACTCCCGGCCCTGCCCGTCGTACAACTCCCGGCTTGTCCGTCGATGGTGCGGGCGTGAGTTGACCGGGCGCGCGGGTATGGCCAATGGTCCCGGCCATGCCTGCCTCAGCCGCCGCCGCTGCCCGTCCCCGTCGGGCCTCGCGCGCCGTGCTGCGGTTCGGCCGGGTCGCGGCGATGGGGACGGTCACCGCGCTGATCCTGATCGCGGGTGTGTGGGCGTCCTGGGGTACGGCGCAGCACGTGCTGCTGACCAAGGGCCGGGAGCAGGGCACGGTCGAGGTGACGCGGTGCGGCGGGGGTTCGTGCAGTGGGCCGTATTCGCCGGTGTCGGCGGGGTCGCAGGCGCGGGAGCGGGTCGTCTTCGAGGACTCGGTCGCCGTGGCGCAGGGGCGGACGTACTCGGTGGTGGTGAAGCCCGGCGGTGACGGCGTGGTGCGTTCGGGCCCGGCCGGGGTGCTGTACGCGTGGGTGCCGTTGGGTGGCGCTCCCCCAGTGCCTTGACGGCCTGGGAGGTGCCCCCAGCTGCTGGCGTCGGTGGTGGTGGCGGGCGGTCTGCGGCGGACGCGGGCGGCGTGGGTGATGGCCGGGTCGGGTGCGGGGTTGCTGACGGCGGCGTTCTTCGCGGTGTGAGTCTCCGGCCGCTGCGTCCCACGACGTGACGGTGCCCCCGCGCTCGACTGGTGAGCGCGGGGGCACCGTCGTGTGTGCGGGGGTGCGGGTCAGCCGGTGTTGCGCAGGCCCGCGGCGACGCCGTTGACCGTGAGGAGCAGGGCTCGGGCGAGCAGCGGGTCGGCTTCCTCACCGGCGGCGGCGGCTTCGCGCTGGCGGCCGAGGAGGGCCACCTGGAGGTAGGAGATGGGGTCCAGGTAGGCGTCGCGGATGGTGAACGTCTGCTTGAGGACGGGGTCGGCGTCGAGCAGTTCGGTCTCGCCGGTGACGCGCAGGACCTCGGCGACGGTGAGCTCGTGCTCGGCCTTGATCCGGTCGAAGACGTGCTTGAGCTCGTCGGGGACGAGGGTGTCGACGTAGTGCTGGGCGATGCGCAGGTCGGTCTTGGCGAGGGTCATCTCGACGTTGGAGATGAAGTTGCGGAAGAAGTGCCACTCCTGGTGCATCTCGTCGAGGACGCTGTCCAGGCCGGCCTCGCGCAGCGCCTTGAGGCCGGAGCCGACGCCGTACCAGCCGGGGACGATCTGCCGGGACTGGGTCCAGCCGAACACCCACGGGATGGCGCGCAGTCCGTCGAGCGAGACGCCCGAGCCGGGGCGGCGGGAGGGCCGCGACCCCAGGTGCAGGTCGGCGAGCTGGTCGACCGGCGTGGAGGCCAGGAAGTACGTCGGCAGGTCGGGGTCCTCGACCAGCTCGCGGTAGGCCGTGTGGGCGGCGTCGGAGACGGCGTCCATGGCGGCGTCCCAGCGGGCGAGGGCCTCGTCGGACTGGCGGGGTGCGGTGTGCAGGGCGGAGGCCTGGAGGGTGGCGGCGACGGTCAGTTCCAGGTTCTCCCTGGCCAGCGCGGGGATGAGGTACTTGTCGGAGATGACCTCGCCCTGCTCGGTGACCTTGATCTCGCCCTCCAGGGTGCCCCAAGGCTGGGCGAGGATCGCGTCGTGGGTGGGGCCGCCGCCGCGGCCGACGGTGCCGCCGCGGCCGTGGAAGAGGCGCAGGCGTACGCCGTAGCGGTGGGCGACGTCGCGCAGGCGGCGCTGGGCGCGGTGGATCTCCCACTGGCTGGTGGTGATGCCGCCGAACTTGGAGGAGTCGGAGTAGCCGAGCATGACCTCCTGGACGTCGCCGCGCAGGGCGACCAGGCGCCGGTAGGAGGGGTCGGCGAGGAGGTCCTCGAGGATGGTGTCGGCGGCCTTCAGCTCGTCGGTGGTCTCCAGGAGCGGCACGATGCCGATCCTGGCCCAGCCGGCGTGCAGGTCGATGAGGCCGGCCTCGCGGGCGAGCACCGCCGCGGCGAAGACGTCGTCGGCGCCCTGGCACATGGAGATGATGTAGGACTCGATGACCTCGGGGCCGAAGACCTCCAGGGCGCGCTTGACGGTCTGGAAGACGCCGAGGGTCTTCTCGCCGGCGGCGTCGACGGGCGCGGGGGTGGGGGCCAGGGGCCTGCGCGACCTCAGCTCCTTGGCGAGGAGCTTGGTGCGGTACTCGCGGGGCATGTCGGCGTAGCGCCAGGATTCCTCGCCGAGCCGGTCGAAGAGCTGGCCGAGGGCGTGGTGGTGGGCGTCGGCGTGTTCGCGGACGTCCATGGTGGCGAGCTGGAGGCCGAAGGCGGCGAGGGTGCGGATGGTGCGGGCGAGGCGGCCGTCGGCGAAGAGGCTGCCGCGGTGCTCGCGCAGGGAGGTCTGGACGAGCCGCAGGTCGTCCAGGAGCTGTGCGGTGCCGAGGTAGTCGCGGCCGGGCTGGTGGGGGGTGCCCTTGGCGAGGCGCTCCTTGGTGTTCTCCAGCTTCTGCCGGATGCAGGTGGCCTTGAGCCGGTAGGGCTCCTCCGCGTTGAGGCGCTTGTAGCGGGGGCTGATCTCGGGGAGCAGTTCCAGGTCGGTCTGGAGGGAGGCCAGGAGTTCCTCGGTGGCGCCGGCGTAGCGGATGGAGTTGGAGAGGAAGCCGCGCAGCTCGTCGATCATCTCCAGGGCGTCGTTGATGCCGTGTTCGTGCTGGAGGATGAGGACGTCCCAGGTGACCTGGGGGGTGACGTTGGGGTTGCCGTCGCGGTCGCCGCCGATCCAGGTGCCGAAGGTGAGGGGGCGGGTGTCGTCGGGGAGCTTGACGCCGGCGCGTTCCAGCTCGGCGGTCAGGTCCTCGAGGACGTCGCCGACGGCGCCGGCGTGGAGTTCGTCCAGGTAGTAGATGGCGTTGCGGGCCTCGTCGGCGGGCTCGGGGCGGACGACGCGGAGTTCGTCGGTCTGCCACACGAGGTCGATGTTCTCGGCGAGGCGGGTGTCGAGGCGGCGCCGGTCGGACTCGTTGACCGGGGTGTCCAGGAGGGCGGCGATGCGGCGCAGCTTGTTGAGGACGGAGCGGCGGGCGGCTTCGGTGGGGTGTGCGGTGAAGACGGGCCGGACGTTGAGGTTGCGGACGGTGTCGCGCAGGTGCTCGGGGTCGGCGTCCTTCAGGCGGTCGGCCGTCCGGGCGAGCAGTCCGCCCTCGGCGGCGCGCTTGGCGCCGAGTTCGCGGCCGCGGTGGACCTGTTCGGTGACGTTGGCGAGGTGGAAGTAGGTGGAGAAGGCGCGGACCAGCTTGGCCGCGGTCTGCAGTTCGGTGCCGCGCAGCAGCTCGGCGGCGGCCTCGCCGTCCTCTCGGGTGAGTCGGCGTACCTTCTCGACGAGTTCCAGCAGTTCAGGGCCTTCCTGCCGGACGAGGGTCTCTCCGAGGAGATCACCCAGTCGGCGGATGTCGGCGCGCAGCTCGCTGCCGGTCGTCGTGGTGGTCTGGTCGTCGGCACTGCTCACAGGTGCGGCTCCTTGCAGTGTTGAAGCTCGTCTGGGAGGGGACCCGGACGGCCGTCTCGCGCGGCGGGTGCCGCTTACCGGGCCGGACGTCCGGGAAGAAATCAGAGCGGACCGCGCTGTCCGACCGAGTCCAGGATAGGTGTCGGCCGGGACGCGCAGGGTTTCGGGCTCTTGCCGCGGCGTGACGCGCTGCCATACTTACGTCGCCGTAGGTTACGGAACCGTAGGAATACGGTGCCCGGTTTCCGGAACCCGGCACCGGACACAGCCCCACAACCCCGACCCCACCCTCGATCCCACAGGGGACGCGCATGACCACGAGTTCCGATGTGATCCCAGACGCTCCGCAGCCGCCTTCCGACGGCACGTCCGCGCCCTCCGCCACGCTGGGTGGTGAACAGAAGCGGTCCCTGGAGCAGATCACGCTGCTGCTGTTCATCATCGTTCCGTTCCTCGCGCTGGTGGCGGCGGTGCCGCTGGCGTGGGGATGGGGCGTGAGCTGGCTGGACGTGGGCCTGCTGGTCTTCTTCTACTTCCTGGGCTGCCACGGCATCACCATCGGCTTCCACCGCCACTTCACCCACGGCTCCTTCAAGGCGAAGCGTCCGCTGAAGATCGCGTTGGCGATCGCGGGTTCGATGGCGGTGGAGGGGCCGCTGGTCCGCTGGGTGGCCGACCACCGCAAGCATCACAAGTTCTCCGACGACGAGGGCGATCCGCATTCACCGTGGCGGTACGGCGAGACGGTGCCGGCGCTGATGAAGGGCCTGTGGTGGGCGCACATCGCATGGATGTTCGACGAGGAGCAGACCCCGCAGGACAAGTACGCCCCGGATCTGATCAAGGACCCGGTGCTCCGTGCGATCTCCCGCCAGTTCATCTGGTGGACGGCGCTGTCCCTGGCCCTGCCGGCGCTGATCGGCGGGCTGGTGACGATGTCCTGGTGGGGGGCGTTCACCGGCTTCTTCTGGGGCTCACTCGTCCGGGTGGCGTTGCTGCACCATGTCACCTGGTCGATCAACTCGATCTGCCACGCGGTCGGCAAGCGCCCGTTCAAGTCGCGGGACCGTTCGGGCAACGTGTGGTGGCTGGCGGTGCTGTCCTGCGGCGAGTCCTGGCACAACCTGCACCACGCCGACCCCACCTCGGCGCGGCACGGTGTGATGCGCGGGCAACTGGACTCGTCCGCCCGTCTGATCCGCTGGTTCGAGCAGTTCGGGTGGGCGTACGACGTGCGGTGGCCGTCACGCTCGCGTATCGATTCCCGCCGTAACACGGACCAAGGCGGCTCCCGCCGCCGGACGGATACCGTCGAGGCGGCATGATGGTCGGCGTGGCGACCGACTCCAGCAGCACCCCGAGCAATGAGAAGCCCCGGCGCGCACGCCGCACCCGGATGACCGGTGCCGAGCGGCGCCAGCAGCTGCTGGAGATCGGTCGCACGCTGTTCGCGGCAAAGGGTTTCGAGGGCACGTCGGTGGAGGAGATCGCGGCGAAGGCCGGGGTGTCCAAGCCGGTGGTGTACGAGCATTTCGGCGGCAAGGAGGGGCTGTACGCGGTGGTGGTGGACCGTGAGATGCGGCGGCTGCTGGACATGGTGACCAGTTCCCTGACCGCCGGGCATCCGCGTGAGCTGTGCGAGCAGGCGGCCTTCGCCCTCCTGGACTACATCGAGGAGTACACGGACGGCTTCCGCATCCTGGTCCGCGACTCGCCCATCCCGCAGTCGACGGGCTCCTTCGCGTCGCTCATCTCGGACATCGCCACCCAGGTGGAGGACATCCTGGGCCGCGAGTTCAAGAACCGCGGTTTCGACGCCAAGCTGGCCCCGCTGTACGCGCAGGCGCTGGTCGGCATGGTGGCGCTGACCGGGCAGTGGTGGCTGGACGTGCGCAAGCCGAAGAAGGCGGAGGTGGCGGCGCACCTGGTGAACCTGGCGTGGCACGGGCTGGACGGCCTGGAGCCGAAGCCCCGGCTGATAGGGCACCGGAAGAGCTAGGACCGAACCGGAGACCGGAGCCCGTGCAGCCGCTGCGCGGAATCACCGTCGTCTCACTCGAACAGGCGATCGCCGCTCCCTGCGCCGGCCGTCAGCTGGCCGACCTCGGCGCGCGCGTGATCAAGGTGGAGCGTCCCGGGACGGGTGGTTTCGCCCGCTCCTACGACAGCCGTGTCGCGGAGGGTGTGGCGTGACCGGCCGTGCCGCCGGTCACCGGCTCGGCGGCCCTTCCTTCCCGCCCTTCCGGGCGACGGCGAAGACGCGGCGGAAGGGGAACGGCGTGCCGTGCGCCCCGGCGGGGTAGGCGGCGCGCAGCACGGTCCGGTACTCCTCGACGAACGCGTCGCGGGCCTCGGGGTCGTCGTCGAGCGCGGTGAGTACAGGCCGCAGGCCCGTCCCCTTCACCCAGTCCAGTACGGCGTCCTCGCCGGGCAGCAGGTGGACGTACGTCGTCTCCCACACGTCGGCGGTGCAGCCGGCGGCGGTGAGGTGGGCGAGGTAGGCCTCGGGGGTGAGGACGGCGTCGTCGTGGCGCAGGACGCCGGCGAGGTGGTTCCGCCAGCGCGGGGAGTGGGCGAGTTCGCGCATCAGGCGGTGGCTGGGGGCGTCGAAGTTGCCGGGTACCTGGAAGGCGAGGGTGCCGCCGGGGGCAAGACGGTCGGTCCAGTCGGGGAAGCGCTCGACGTGGTGGGGGATCCACTGGAGGGTGGCGTTGCTGACGAGGAGGTCGTACGGCTCGTCGGGGGTCCAGGTGCGGGCGTCGGCCGGGGCGAAGTCGAGGTGGCCGCCGCCGGGTGTGGGGCCGGCGTGCTCCTGGGCCCGTTCGAGCATCTGGGGCGAGTTGTCGTAGCCGGTGATGCGGGCGGTGGGCCAGCGGTCGGCGAGCAGGACGGTGACGTTGCCGGGGCCGCAGCCGAGGTCGGCGATGCGGGGCGGGTCGCCGGGCAGGTCGGGGACGCGGGAGAGGAGGTCGCCGAAGGGGCGGGCCCGTGGGCCTGCGTGGCGGAGGTACTGGGCGGGGTCCCAGGTGGGGGCGGTGGCGGGCATGGGGGCCTCCAGGATGCCGGTGGTCCGGGCCGGGTACCCAGCGTCACCCGGAGACTCTCTCGTCGTCAAGACAGTTGACATCAAGAGACTTCACATCGACACAACCACTACACTGATCGTCATGGAGGACGAGGTCGATCGGCTGGTCGCAGCGTGGCGCCGGGAGCGCCCGGACCTCGACGTGGAACCGCTCGAGGTGCTGAGCCGGGTCAGCAGGCTCGCCCGGCACCTGGACCGCGCACGCCGCCTGGCCTTCTCGGAACACCATCTGGAGCCGTGGGAGTTCGACGTCCTGACGGCGCTGCGCCGCGCGGGCACCCCGTACCAGCTCTCGCCGGGGCAGCTCCTCACCCAGACTCTGGTCACCTCGGGCACGATGACCAACCGTATCGACCGCCTGGCCAAGAAGGGCCTGGTGGAGCGTCTGCCCGACCCGAGCGACCGGCGCGGCGTACTGGTCCGGCTCACGGACGAGGGCCGCGACCGCGCCGACCAGTCGCTGGCGGGCCTGCTCGCCCAGGAGCGCGCCATCCTGGCCGAACTCTCCCGCGCCCAGCGGGGCGAACTGGCCGCGCTGCTACGCCAACTGACCGCCCCGTTCGACAACATCCCCGGTTAGGTCCGCCGGACCCACCCCGGCCCTCCTGGCGAGCGCCACGGCGGCGAGGGTGGAGTGGACGCCCAGCTTGCCGAGGACGTTCTGCATGTGGGTCCGCACGGTGTGCGGGGACAGGTACAGCCGCTCGGCGACGGCCTTGCGCCCGAGCCCGGCGACCATGCAGCGCAGCACCTCCCGCTCCCGCGGGGTCAGCGACTCCACCAGCCGTTCGCTCTCGGTGCGGTGCTTGCGGGCGGCGGTCAGTTCGCGCAGGACGCCGGTGAGCAGGGCGGGCGGCAGGTGCGTCTCGTCGCGCAGGACACCCCGTATGACGTTGAGCAGCCGCGACAGGGAGCAGTCCTTGGCCACCCACCCGGAGGCGCCGGCGCCCAGCGCGAGGGCTGCCCGCCGGGGGTCGTCCTTCTCGGCGAGGACCACGGTCCGTACGCCCGGCTGCCCCGCTCGCACCCCGGCGACCAGCGAGATGCCGTCGACCAGCCCGTCCTCGTTGCCGTCCCGTACGGGCACGGCGGCCGGCCGTGCGCCGGGCGCGTGGCCCCCCAGGTCGGCGTCGACGAGCAGCACGTCGTACCGCCGCCCCTCGGACGCGGCCCGCTCCAGGCAGCGCAGCGCGGCCGGGCCGCTGCCCGCCGCGGAGACGTCGACGTCGGGCTCGGCGGCCAGGGCGGCGGCGAGCGACTCGGCGAAGATCCGGTGGTCATCGACGACCAGGACTCGGATACGAACCACGAAACCCCCTCCCCCACGCTCCTGGAGGAGCAGGGGATCACCCATCGTCTGTCCATCCTCGGAAGACGACACCGGCACGGGTACGACGCCCGAAGCCCCGTATCCAGCTGTGCACTCGGTACTCCGGGACAGGTCGCCGCAGCCGCACGGCCGCCGCCGTGCACTGATCGCTACCCCCGCCCCGGGCGCCGTACCCGGCTGTCTCGCCCCCTGAACGGCACCGGCCCCCACCGATGCTGCTCATCAGAGTACGGGCGGGCGCCGGGAGCGGAAGGCTATTTGCAGAACTGACAGCCCGGCGCGTTTATGGTGAGCCGCATGTTTCGTCTTGTGACAGAAGTCGACAAAGCACGGCGTGATCTGCTGCGCACCCGCCTGCGGGAGACGAACACGGCGGCCTCCCCCATCCTGCGGTCACTGCGCGGCACCCCTCACGAACGCGAATTCCCGCTGCACGTCTGGGCGCTGGACGAGACCGGCGGCCTGGCGGGCGGCCTGGTCGGCCACACCTGGGCGAGCTGGCTGCACGTGACGTACCTGTGGGTGGACGACCGGTGCCGGGGCGCGGGCCTGGGGTCGGCCCTGCTGGCGGAGGCGGAGCGAGGCGCTCGCGAGGAACGGGGCTGCGCGGCGTCCCGCGTGGAGACCTGGGACTTCCAGGCACCGGCCTTCTACACGGGACACGGCTACGAGGTGGTGTGCGTGATTCCCGACTATCCGCCGGGGATCACGGAGTACACGCTGACCAAGCGGCTGAGCCGGCAGTCGGCCTGAGGCGTTCAGAACGCGTCGAGCGCGTCCGGGGTGACGTCGATGTCGATGTCGTACGGCACGCCGAGCTTGAGCAGCTCGCGAGGGGTGCCGGTCAGGTCGTACGTCTTGGAGACGGGGTCGAGTCCGTGGACCCGGACCACCGGGTGCTTGCCGGCACCGCCGCCGGGGCGGCAGCACCGGGCTCCGGTACCGCCGCCCGCGGCTTCACCCCACCCGCCGCGCCCCCGCCGAAGGCACCGCCTCGAACACCCGGGGCGCCGTGAAGCCCGCCGAAGCGAACGCCTCCTCCACCGCCTTCGTGATGGCGTCCACGTCGGCCGCCTCCGTCAGGACGATCGCCGAGCCGCCGAAGCCGCCGCCCGTCATGCGGGCGCCGAGGGCGCCGGAGGCGAGGGCGGTGTCGACGACCAGGTCGAGTTCGGGGCAGGAGATGCGGAAGTCGTCGCGGAGGGAGGTGTGGCCCTCGACGAGGACGGGGCCGATGGCGCGGGTGTCGCCGGACTCCAGCAGGGACACGACGCGTTCGACGCGCTCGTCCTCCGTGACGACGTGCCGGACCAGGCGGCGTACCTCCTCGTCGTCGGCCAGGCGCTCCAGGGCCGCGTCGAGCTCCCCGTAGGCCACGTCGCGCAGTGCGTTGACGCCGAGCAGCGCGGCGCCCTTCTCGCAGCCCGCGCGGCGTTTGCCGTACTCGCCCTCGCTGTGGGAGTGCTTGACCTGGGTGTCGACGACGAGGAGGCGCATGCCCTCGGCGGCGAGGTCGAAGGGGATCTGGCGCTGGGAGAGGTCGCGGGTGTCGAGGAAGAGGGCGTGCCCGGCCTCGCAGCACGCCGAGGCGGTCTGGTCCATGATGCCGACGGGGGCGCCGACGTAGATGTTCTCGGCGCGCTGGCAGAGGCGGGCCAGCTGCCAGCCGCGCAGGCCGAGGGAGTAGAGGTCGTTCAGGGCGAGGGCGACGACGATCTCCAGGGCCGCCGAGGAGGACAGGCCCGCGCCGGACGGGACCGTGGACGCCAGGTGGATGTCGGCGCCGGTCAGCTCGTGGCCGGCCTCGCGCAGCGCCCAGACGACGCCCGAGGGGTACGCGGTCCAGGACCGGTCCGCCTCGGGGGTGAGGTCCGCGACGCGCAGCTCGACGGGGCCGGCCGCGATGTCCGCCGAGTGCAGGCGCAGGACGCCGTCGTCGCGCCGGGAGACCGCCGCGACCGCGGTGTGCGGCAGGGCGAACGGCATGACGAAGCCGTCGTTGTAGTCGGTGTGCTCGCCGATGAGGTTGACCCGGCCCGGCGCCGCCCACACCCCCTCGGGCTCCGATCCGTACAGCTCCCGGAACCGCTCGCCGACAGCTGCTGCGACAGCCTCGCTCATGCCCTGACCCCTCGCCCTTTTCCGTACCTACGGTCTACTTCGCGCGCTGCTGCGCGAACTCCCACGCGTCCGCCACGATCCCCGCGAGGTCCGCGCGCGACGGGTTCCAGCCCAGTTTCTCGCGGGCCGTGTCCGCCGAGGCGACCAGGACCGCCGGGTCGCCGCCCCGGCGGGGGGCCACGACCTCGGGGATCGGGTGGCCGGTGACCTGGCGGACGGTCTCGACGACCTCGCGGACGGAGAAGCCGTTGCCGTTGCCCAGGTTGCAGATGAGGTGCTCGCCGGGGGCGGCCGCGTCGAGGGCGAGCAGGTGGGCGTCGGCCAGGTCGGCGACGTGGATGTAGTCGCGGACGCAGGTGCCGTCGGGCGTCGGGTAGTCGTCGCCGTAGACGGAGATCGCCTCGCGCCTGCCCTGGGCCACCTGGAGGACCAGCGGGATGAGGTGGGACTCGGGGTCGTGGCGCTCGCCGTACTGGCCGTACGCGCCCGCGACGTTGAAGTAGCGCAGCGACACCGCGCCCAGGCCGTGGGCCGCCGCCTCGCCGGTGATCATGTGGTCGACGGCGAGCTTGGACGCGCCGTACGGGTTGGTGGGCTTCGTCGGCGCGGTCTCGACGATCGGGACCTGGTCCGGCTCGCCGTAGGTGGCGGCCGTGGAGGAGAAGACGAGGCGGGTCACGCCCGCCGTGCGCATCGCCTCCAGCAGGGCCATGGTGCCGCCGACGTTGTTGTCCCAGTACTTCTCGGGCTTCACGACCGACTCGCCGACCTGCGAGAAGGCGGCGAAGTGCAGGACGCCGTCGTACGACGGGTCCAGCCACTTGGCGGCGTCGCGGATGTCGCCCTCGATGAACGAGGCACCCGCCGGTACCCCCTCGCGGAAGCCCGTCGAGAGGTTGTCGAGGACGACGACCTCGTGGCCGGCCTCCAGCAGATGCTGGGCGACCACACTGCCGACGTAACCGGCCCCGCCCGTCACCAGGTACTTCCCGCTCATGAACTCGCTACCTCTCGCAGTCGCTCGGCCGCGCGCTCCGGGGGCACGTCGTTGATGAACACGTTCATGCCGGACTCGGAGCCCGCGAGGAACTTCAGCTTGCCCGATGTCCGGCGAATGGTGAAAAGCTCGAGGTGCAGCGCGAAGTCGTCCCGCGTCACGCCCTCGAAGTCCTCCAGCTGCCCGAACGGGGCCTGGTGCCAGGCCGCGATGTACGGCGTCGGAGGCTCACCGGTGCCGAAGATCCGGTCGAAGCGCCTCAAGAGTTCCAGATAGACCTGGGGGAACTCTGTGCGGGCCGCCTCGTCGAGCCCGAGCAGGTCGGGCACCCGGCGCTTGGGGTAGAGGTGCACCTCGTACGGCCAGTGCGCGGCGTACGGCACGAAGGCGGCCCAGTGCTCGCTCTCCAGGACGACCCGCTCACCGGCCAGCTCCTCGGCCAGGACCGTGTCGAACAGGTTCTCCCCGCCCGTCGCCTCCTTGTGCGCGGCGAGTGAGCGGAGCATCAGGGCGGTGCGGGGGGTGGTGAACGGGTAGGCGTAGATCTGCCCGTGCGGGTGGCCCAGCGTCACGCCGATCTCGGCGCCCCGGTTCTCGAAGCAGAACACCTGCTCGACGGAGGGCAGGTGGGAGAGCTCCGCCGTGCGGTCCGTCCAGGCGTCCAGCACCAGGCGGGCCTGCTCCTCGCTCAGGTCGGCGAAGGAGGCGTTGTGGTCGGAGGTGAAGCAGACGACCTCGCAGCGGCCGGAGTCGCCGGCCAGCGAGGGGAAGCGGTTCTCGAAGACCACCACGTCGTACGACGAGTCCGGGATCTCGCTCAGCCGCTCGCCCTGCGAGGGGCACAGGGGGCATTCGTCGGCCGGCGGGTGGTAGGTGCGGCCCTGGCGGTGCGAGGCGACGGCGACCGAGTCGCCGAGCAGCGGGTCGCGGCGGACCTCGGAGGTGGTGACGGTCCGCTCCAGCGGACGGCGGTCCACGGCGTCCCGCACGGTGTCGTCGCGCAGGTCGTAGTGGACGAGCTCGCGACCGTCGGCCAGCCGGGTCGAGGTCTTCTTCACTGCCGGACTCCTCTACACCTGCATCCGCACGCAACCACTCCAACACAATCAAACATAACACGTCACAACTCACCAGCCAGGCCGATCATCACAATCAAACAAAGAACATCACCAGAAGTGTTCAATTACTGAACGCGGAGGCGTAGGTTCCGCTGGGATCAGTTCGCGCAACGAAGCGAGTTCGCATGCATACCCCCACATACCTAGCCGCGGAGCTTCGACTCCCCACCAACTGGCTCGACTACTCGATCCTCGGGATCTACTTCGTCGTCGTGCTCGGCATCGGCTTCGCCGCCCGGCGTTCGGTCAGGACCAGCCTGGACTTCTTCCTGTCCGGCCGCTCGCTGCCCGCCTGGGTCACCGGCCTCGCGTTCGTCGCGGCCAACCTGGGCGCCACCGAGATCCTCGGCATGGCCGCCAACAGCGCCCAGTACGGCGTCTACACGACCCACTGGTACTGGATCGGCGCCATCCCGGCGATGGTCTTCCTCGGCCTGGTGATGATGCCGTTCTACTACGGCTCGAAGGTCCGCTCGGTCCCGGAGTTCCTCCTCCTCCGCTTCGACAAGGCGTCACACCTCCTGAGCTCGGCCCTGTTCGCGGTCGCCGCCATCCTGATCGCCGGGGTGAACCTCTACGCCCTCGCGATCGTCGTCGAGGCACTGCTGGGCTGGCCCCAGTGGGTGGCCATCGTGGTCGCCGGCTTCTTCGTCCTGGCGTACATCACCCTGGGCGGCCTGTCCTCGGCGATCTACAACGAGGTCCTCCAGTTCTTCGTGATCCTGGCCGGCCTCATCCCGATCACCGTCCTGGGCCTGAAGAAGGTCGGCGGCTGGGACGGCCTGTCCGACTCCCTCACCCAGACCCGCGGGGCCGACTTCATGACCTCGTGGGGCGGCACGGGCATCGGCAGCGACAACCCGCTGGGCGCCAACTGGCTGACCATCGTGCTCGGTCTCGGCTTCGTCCTCTCCTTCGGCTACTGGACGACCAACTTCGCCGAGGTGCAGCGCGCCCTGTCGGCGAAGAACCTCTCGGCGGCCAAGCGCACGCCGCTGATCGCCGCCTTCCCGAAGATCTTCATCGTCTTCGTCGTGATGATCCCGGGCCTGGTCGCCGCCGTCCTCGTCCCGAAGATCGGCACGCCCGGCTCGGACCTCCAGTACAACGACGCGATCCCGTACCTGATGCAGCAGCTGCTGCCCAACGGCGTCCTCGGCATCGCGGTGACCGGCCTGCTGGCCGCCTTCATGGCGGGCATGGCGGCGAACATCTCCTCCTTCAACACGGTCTTCACCACCGACATCTGGGCGAAGTACGTCGTGAAGGACCGCGAGGACGACTACTACGTCCGCTTCGGCCGCCTGATCACGGTCATCGGCGTGCTGGCCTCGATCGGCACGGCCTTCCTGGCGTCGTCGTTCTCGAACATCATGAGCTACCTCCAGACGCTGTTCTCCTTCTTCAACGTGCCGATGTTCGTGGTCTTCATCATCGGCATGTTCTGGAAGCGGGCCTCCATGAAGTCCGGCTTCTGGGGCCTGATCGCGGGCACCACCGCCGCGATGGTGAACTACTTCGTCATCTACAAGCAGGGCATCATCGACATCCCCTCCGACCAGGGCGCCAACTTCGTCTCCTCGATCGCGGGCTTCGTCGCCGGCGCGGTGGTCATGGTCGCCGTCTCCCTGTTCACCGAGCCGAAGCCGGTCGCCGAACTGCAGGGCCTGGTCTACGGCACCACCTCCCCCGGCATGTCCGAGGCACCCGCCGAGGGCGACGACGCGTGGTACCGCAAGCCGGCCCTGCTGGGCTGGGGGGCGGTCGTCCTGGCCGCCGCCTGCTACGTCCCGTTCTCGTTCTGATCGCGGAAGGATTGAGAGAGCATGTCTGATTCCTACTCCGAGAAGAACGTCCACGACGAGGTCTCCGAGCTGGAGACCAAGTCCGTCACGGCCGCGCGGCTGTTCGACATCCGGCGGATCATCGGCGGGCTGTTCGTGGTCTACGGCGTCATCGTGACGATCGCGGGCCTCGTGGCGTCCGACGACGACATCGACAAGGCGCAGGGGGTGAACATCAACCTCTGGACCGGGCTGGGGATGCTGGTGCTGGGACTGTTCTTCCTGGCATGGCTGAGGCTGCGTCCCACGGCCCCGCCGCCGCCCTCCGCCGAGGAGGGGCCGGGGGAGTGACGCGGGTGCCGTGAGCGGCGCCGGGGTGCGCTGCCGGGCGTGGGGCGGACGTCGGGTGGGCCCAGCGGGATGCCGCTCGGCCCGCCCCACACCCCCGCCGCGGCGGGACGGCGCACCCCGCGCGGACGGACGGCTGCGTACGGCGGGGAGGAGCCGTGTCGGCGGGTCCGCCCGCGCAGGCCGCCGCAGGCACCCCGGCCGTTCGACCGCCGCGGGCACCCCACCCGCTCAGCCGCCGGAGGCACCCGCCCGGTCCAGCAGCCCCGTCCGCGCGGCCAGTGCCGCCGCCTCCAGGCGGGAGCCCACGCCGAGCTTCATCAGCACGCGCTGGACGTGCGTACGCGCCGTGGACGGGGCGATCCCCATACCCGCCGCGATCAGGCGCGTGTCGTCCCCCTCGGCGACCCTGACCAGGACCTCCACCTCCCGGGGCGTCAGCATCTGGAGCAGCCGCTGCCCCTCGTCGTCGGGCTGGGCCGCCGGATTCAGCAGCTCACCGAAGGCGCCCTGCAACAGCGACGGCGCCACCGCCACCTCCCCGGCCCGCGCCTTCATGATCGACCGCTCGACGCCCCCGATCCGCTCGTCGTGCCGGACGTACCCCGAGGCACCCGCCGCGAACGCCGCCGCGATCCCGCGAGGGTTCGGCACCGGTCCCAGTACCAGCACCGCCACCTGCGGACGCTCCCGCTTGATCCGCACCACCGGGTCGAACCGCCCCGGCTCGGCCGGTGTCGCCGTCCCCAGCAGGCACACCTCCGGCGCCCGGCTGATCACCAGCTCCGCCGCACCCGCGGCCGGCGCCGCCGCGGCGAGCACCCGGTGCCCGCGCAGCTTCAGCGCCGAGGCCAGCGCCTCGGCGAGCAATCGGTGATCGTCGACCACCATGAGCCGTACTCCCATAGAGCAACCCCCCAGTCACCCGGACCCCCGGCACGGCCTGCGAAGGCCCACGGCTCCCCGCCCGCGGCCCCGCCCCGACCCCGCCCTCCATGCCCCCGGAAGCTACACGCTAGTCCGACGTCGCGCTGCCCCTACCGGTGATAACTGCCCCGGATCGCCGAAATCCCCCGCAATACGGCCCCGTCCCTGAACAGGAACGGGGCCGCGGGGGGATCTCCCGGCGGAACGCCGGGCGGGCTCTGCGGACTCTGCGGACTCAGCCGCTGGTGCCGAACGCGATCACCAGGTACTCCTTCTCGTCGGGGTTGACCGGCTCACTGGCGTACACCTCCGCCATGTACAGGTGCCCCTGCGTGTAGAGGATCTCGGAGTACTCCGGCGACATGCCGGCCTCCACGTCCCGCACCGCCTCGGTCGCCGGGTTCTCCAGCAGCTTGGTCTGCTTGAAGGTCCCCCCGTCGATGCTCACGATCTGGCCGCCCTTGTCGTACGGCGGGCGCTTGTACGCGATCACGTTGGCACCGTCCATGCGGAGCGGGGTGATCGTGTAGTCGACGCCGGCGTCGGCGCGCTGCCCGGTCTGCTTCCCGGTGGCCAGGTCGAAGGCGACGATCTCGTTGGTACGGCTGTACGACTCGCCGCCGCTCTCGTGCTCCTCCGTCGGGATGTAGAGCCGGTCGTTGCCGACCGCGAGCCCCGAGCAGTGCTCGACCTCCGTGATGCCGTCGCACTCGGCCGCGAACTGATCGCCCGGCGCAAGGATGCGGGCGCGCAGCTTGCCGGTCTTGTTGTCGATGGAGAAGAAGTCCGAGATACCGCTGCCGTCACCGGCGGACTTGCCGACGTCGGCGGCCACGACCAGCGGGTTCGTCGACACGACGCTCGCGTACTCGATGCCCTTGGCCATCGGGTACTCGGAGATCACCTTCCCGCTCTTCGGGTCGATGGTCTGGATCTTCAGCTCCTGGGCGTCGTACGGGCCGCACCTGCGCACCGCGACCAGCTTCTCGCCGCCGCCGTAGCCCGCGTCCTGGCAGGTGTCGGTCGTCTTCGGGGACCACAGGACGGTGCCCTTGGCGATGTCCCAGGCGACGCCGCCGTCATTGCTGCCGGCGGCGACGGTGCCTCCGCTGATGGTGACGTTGTTGAAGGAGATCGGCTGGTCACCGGCGGTCTTCGTCCACAGCGTCCTGCCCGCGTCCAGGTCGATCAGCGCGACCTGGGAGCAGCCGTGCGAGCGCTCCGCCTTGGTCGGCATGGCGGGCTGGTGGACGATGACCGTCTTGTTGTCGTCGGTGACGTGCCGGCCGGCCGTGCAGACGGGGCCGGCGAGCTTGATCGTCCACTTCTTGCTGCCCTTGTCGGGGTCGTAGCCGACGATCTCGGCGATGCCGCTCTTGGCGTACACCTTGTCGGTGAGCCACGAGCCGGAGACGTCGACGCTGTCGTCCTCCTTGCTCACCGCGGGCGCGGGGACCTGGAAGAGCACCTTGGAGGCGGGGTCGGCGGGCACCTTCTCCTCGCCCCCGGAGGACGTGCCGCCCCCGCCGCCCTTCTCGTCGGTGCCGCCCTCGCCGCCGTTGCCGCCGGAGGAGGTCGCGGTGTCGTTCTTGTCGTCGTCCTTGCCGGCGGAGTCCGCGTACCAGACACCGCCGCCGATGATCAGCGCGATCGCCACGACGGCCGACACGATGATCGCCACCTGCGAGTTGATCTTCCGGCCGCCGCCCGGCGCGCCGGCCTGAGCCTGCATCGGCACGGTCGCCTGCGGGTAGCCGTAGCCGGGCTGCCCCGGGTGACCGGGCTGCCCCGGCTGGCCGTACGGCGGCGTCGGCTGCCCGTAGGGCCCGGGCTGCTGCGGCTGCGTCTGCGGCTGCCCGTACGGGCCGGGCTGCTGGCCGGGATAGCCGTACCCGGGCTGGGGCTGCGGCGGGGCCTGCGGATATCCGTACCCCGGCTGCGGCGGCCCCACCGGCGGGGCCGCGGGCGCCTGCGGCGGCGTGTGCGGGTAGCCGTAGCCCGGCTCGGGGGGCCCGCCGGGGTTCGGCGCCCCGCCCGCGGGCGGGACCGGCGGCTGCGGCGGTTCGTTCTGCGGCGGGCCGAAGCCTCCCCCCTGCGGGGGCTGGTGGGACGGCGGGGGCGGCGGCTGGGTCATGACGTGAGTACCTCGGAAAACGGAGACGACGGGGACGGCCGGGCGGGCCCGCCGGAGCGGGCGGAGCGCACCGGACGGGCGGAGCCGGCCAAGCTGAAGGAGCGGGCGAAGAAGGTCACTTGCCGAAGGCGAGCATCAACTTCTCCTTCGATTCGTCGTTTCCGGTCAGGCGGGTGCTGGAGATGTAGAACCGCCCGTCGACCCAGTCGATGTCCTTGGAGTAGAAGCTTCTCTCGATGTCCGCCACGCCCTGCGGGTTCTGCATCAGCTTGGCCGGCGTGTGGCTGCTGCCGCCGGTCGCGATCGACACGACCTGGCCGCCCGCCTCGTAGGACGGCTGCACGTAGGCGATGAGCTGGTCGCCCTCGACCTTCATCGGAATCATCGTCTCGTCCGCGGGGGACTTCGCGCGCCACTTCTCCTTGCCGGAGGCGAGGTCGATCGCGACGATCTCGTTGGCGCCGCCGGTCGCCTCGGTCGGCAGGTAGAGCGTGCCCGCGGCGACGACGACGCCCGCACAGCCCTGGAGGTCGCGGTCGAGGATGGCCCAGCCGCACTCGGGGGCGAAGTCCTCCTGGACGCCGACCTGCTGGAGGATCGTGCCCTTGGCGGTGAAGGTGGAGATGTTCCAGACCTTCTTGTCCTCGTTGGTGGCGTAGACGACGAGCGGGTCGACGGAGTAGGTGCGCTCGACCCGCCAGCCCTTCCCGTACTTGTAGGTCCACAGGACCTTGCCGGTCTTCGGGTCGAGGCCCTGCACCTCGTCGTGCTCGTTGTTGCCGCCGGCGCCGCAGGAGGCGACCTGGACGATCGCCTTCGGTCCGGACGCGAAGCCGGCGGGGAAGCAGGCGTCGCCGTACCGCTTCTTGTCGTAGAGCTTCTTGCCGCTGGTGACGTCGTAGGCGGTGCCGGACTGGGAACGGCCGACCATCAGGATGTTGCCGCTGACGTTCAGCTCGACGGAGAGGGTGGTGTCGAAGAGTTCGCCGTCCTCGACCTCCTCCTTCCAGCCCTTCGCTCCGGTGGCGAGGTCGATCTCCTGCAACTGGTTGCACTTGGCGCGGTCGCTGGAGCCGCTCATGTAGGCGACGACAATCTTGTCGGCGGCCGTCTTCTCCGGGGTGACGGCGCAGATCCTCTCCGGGAAGGCGATCGGGTCCCAAGAGGGCTTGCCGTCACCGACGTCGTAGGCGAGGAGCTGCTTGTACGCCGCCTTCACCGCGGTCTTGCCGGTGATCCACATGCCGGGGGCGTCGGCGCCGGAACCGGGGGCGTCGGGCGCCTCCTTGTACCAGAGCACCTTGGACTCGCCCGCCCGGCGGCCCTCGTTGAGGTCCTCGGGGTCCTCGGCGCCGTCGCCGCGGCCGTCACCGGAATCGATCGGCGCGTCGCCGGAACCGGAGGGCTTGGGATCGTCGCTCTTGCCGGCGACGGGCTTCTCGTCCTTGTCGTCGCCGCTGTTCGCGGTGACCGCCCACACGCCGCCGCCGATGACGAGCAGGGCCGCGACAGCGGCGCCTACGGCGAGGGCGGGCTTGCCCTTGAAGGGGTTGCGGGACCCGGAGCCGCCGGGCGGCGGGGTGCCGGGGGCGCCCGGGAACTGCGGCTGCGGATAGCCGTAACCGGGCTGTCCGCCGTACGGGCCCGGCTGCTGCGGCTGGGCGTACGGCCCTGAGCCGTACGGACCGGGCTGCGCGTACGGCCCCGGCTGACCGGGCTGTCCCGGCTGCGGCTGCTGGGGGTAGCCGTATCCCGGCTGCGGCGGCGCCTGCTGCGGGTAGCCGTACCCCGGCTGCGGCGGCGGACCGGACGGCGGGCCCTGAGGGGCCGGTGCCCCGAAGCCTCCTGGCGGTGGATCCTGCGGTGCTCCGAAGCCACCCGGCTGCGGCGGCTGATTGGGCGGCTGGCTCATCAGCGCGTTCCCCCTTATAGCTACTGATTTCTAGCCACGATCCGAGGTACGCGCTGGCCTCGGGGTCGTCGAACGGCAGTCACTAGACAGTTCTCGGACGGCCTTTCTATCACCGGACCGGACGGCACACCGGGCCGCGCCCTCCCCTGTACCCAAGGGAGGACCGGCCCGTGATGCCTCTGTTACGCGCCTTCACGCCCTCTTCACGCGTCGCGCGCCCCGCCTGCGAAGGGTCAGGCGTCCTCCGCCAGTTCCAGCCAACGCATCTCCAGCTCCTCGCGCTGGCCGGCCAGTTCGCGCAGCTCGGTGTCCAGTTCGGCCACCTTCGCGAAGTCGGTGGCGTTCTCGGCGATCCGCGCGTGCAGCTTGGCCTCCTTCTCGGAGACCTTGTCCAGCTGCCGTTCGATCTTCTGCAGCTCCTTCTTGGCGGCACGCACGTCGGCGGCGCTCTTCTCGGGCACCTCCGCGGCCGGCTTCGCCGCTGCCGCCGGGGCGTTGGCCGCGGCGGCCTCCTCCATCCGCTTCCGCCGCTCCAGGTACTCGTCGATGCCGCGCGGCAGCATCCGCAGGGCGCCGTCGCCGAGGAGGGCGAAGACCCGGTCGGTGGTGCGCTCGACGAAGAACCGGTCGTGGGAGATGACGATCATCGACCCGGGCCAGCCGTCGAGCACGTCCTCCAGCTGGGTCAGGGTCTCGATGTCGAGGTCGTTGGTGGGCTCGTCGAGGAAGAGGACGTTGGGCTCGTCCATGAGGAGGCGGAGCAGCTGGAGCCGCCGCCGCTCACCGCCGGACAGGTCACCGACCGGCGTCCACTGCTTCTCCTTGCCGAAGCCGAACGTCTCGCACAGCTGCCCGGCGGTCATCTCGCGGCCCTTGCCGAGGTCGACGCGCTCACGGACGCGCTGCACGGCCTCCAGCACCCGCCAGGTGGGGTCGAGCTCGGCGACCTCCTGGGACAGGTAGGCCAGCTTGACGGTCCTGCCGACCTTGACGTGCCCGCCCGCGGGCTGCTGCTCCCCGTCGCTGAACGCGGCGTTCGCGAGGTCCCGCAGCAGGGAGGTCTTGCCGGCGCCGTTGACGCCGACGAGGCCGATGCGGTCGCCGGGGCCGAGCTGCCAGGTGACGTGCTTGAGCAGCACCTTGGGACCGGCCTGGACGGTCACGTCCTCCAGGTCGAACACGGTCTTGCCGAGCCGGGACGACGCGAACTTCATCAGCTCGCTGCTGTCCCGGGGCGGCGGCACGTCCGCGATCAGCTCGTTGGCGGCCTCGACGCGGAAGCGCGGCTTGGAGGTGCGTGCGGGGGCGCCGCGCCGCAGCCAGGCCAGCTCCTTGCGGACCAGGTTCTGCCGCTTGGTCTCCTCGGTGGCGGCGATGCGCTCGCGCTCCGCGCGGGCGAAGACGTAGTCGGAGTAGCCGCCCTCGTACTCGAAGACGTCACCGCGCTGCACGTCCCACATGCGGGTGCAGACCTGGTCGAGGAACCACCGGTCGTGGGTCACGCACACGAGGGCGGAACGCCGCTCGCGCAGGTGCCCGGCGAGCCAGGCGATGCCCTCGACGTCGAGGTGGTTGGTGGGCTCGTCGAGGACGATCAGGTCCTGTTCGTCGATGAGCAGCTTGGCGAGCGCGATCCGGCGCCGCTCACCGCCGGAGAGCGGGCCGATGACGGTGTCCAGGCCCTGCGGGAAGCCCGGCATGTCGAGCCCGCCGAACAGCCCCGTCAGCACGTCCCTGATCTTGGCGTTGCCCGCCCACTCGTGGTCGGCGAGGTCGCCGATGACCTCGTGGCGGACGGTGGCGGTGGGGTCGAGGGAGTCGTGCTGGGTGAGGACGCCGAGGCGCAGCCCGCCGGAGTGGGTGACCCGGCCGGTGTCCGGGTCCTCCAGCTTGGCGAGCATCCGGATCATGGTCGTCTTGCCGTCGCCGTTGCGGCCGACCACCCCGATGCGGTCGCC
Organism: Streptomyces sp. WG5; assembly: GCF_049974565.1. Classification (NCBI taxonomy): domain Bacteria; kingdom Bacillati; phylum Actinomycetota; class Actinomycetes; order Kitasatosporales; family Streptomycetaceae; genus Streptomyces; species Streptomyces sp. WG5. The sequence continues at coordinate 155,346 of NZ_JBNGGC010000015.1, forward strand.
TTCGGAGACGCCGAGGGACACGCCGTCGAGGAGTGCACGGGTGCCGTACACCTTGCTGACGTTCTCGACATTGACCAGGTTGACGGCCATTTCTCTCCTGACTGGGGGACGATCAGCCTTCCAGCGTAGGCCCTTCGGGGGGTGGGGTGACGCGGACGGGGATCGTCACTCTTTGTACTGACGTGTGTCGTATCCCCCGGTTACCGTGGAGGGCAGGCAGCAGGATCCCGTCCATGGGAGGAACCATGACCGCCGAGTCCGTAGAGCACCGCCGCCCGCGCTGGCCGGTGCCGCCCGTGGACGGTTACACCGTGGACGACCTGTTCACCCTGCCTGATCTCCCGCCGCACACCCAGCTGATCGACGGGAGCCTGGTTTTCGTGAGTCCGCAGCGCCGTTTCCACGCGAATGTGATCGACCTGCTGGTCTGGGGGCTGCGTGCGGGACTACCCGCCGAGTTCAAGGTCAGCCGGGAGATGACCACCATCCTCGACCGGCGAAACGGCCCGGAGCCCGACGTCAGTGTCATCCGCGCCGAGGCGGTCACCGGGCCGACCCAGACGAGCTACCAGGCCGAGGACGTCCTCCTCGCCGTCGAGGTCGTCTCGCCCGACTCCGAGTCCCGCGACCGCACGACCAAGCCGCAGAAGTACGCCGCCGCCGGCATCCCGAACTTCTGGCGCGTCGAGCAGGGCGGTACGGACGGCAGGCCGGTCGTCCACGTCTACGAACTCGAACCGATGACCAAAACATACGTACACATGGGCATCCACCGTGACCGCATCAAGGTCGACAGGCCTTACGTCATCGACATCGACCTGACCGCCATCGACCAGCTCTGAGCCAAGCCCATCAGACCACCGTCGCCCCCGCCGCCGCCCCCACCGCCGTACGCACGTCGCGGCACGTGCCCGACGCCCGCAGCACCCCGGCGATGTCGGACGCCGACCTGGCGTCGGCCGCGAGGAAGGCCGTCGTCGGCCCCGAGCCCGAGACCAGGGCCGCCAGCGCGCCCGCCGCCCGCCCCGCCGCGAGGGTGTCGGACAGTTCGGGGAAGAGGGACAGCGCGGCCGGCTGGAGGTCGTTGGTGACGGCGACGGCGAGCGCGGCCGGGTCGCCCTTGGCGAGGGCGTCGAGCACGGACTGCGCGGCGACCGGCTCCGGAATGTCCAGGCCCTCCCCCAGCCGGTCGAACTCGCGGAAGACGGCCGGCGTGGACAGTCCGCGCGACGCCATCGCGAACACCCAGTGGAAGTCGCCGCCGACCTCCAGCTCCGTCAGCTTCTCGCCCCGCCCGGTGCCGAGCGCGGCCCCGCCGACCAGGCTGAACGGCACGTCACTGCCCAGCTCGGCGCAGATCGCGAGCAGCTCGGCGCGCGAGGCGCCGGTGCCCCACAGGGCGTCGCAGGCGACCAGCGCGCCCGCGCAGTCCGCGCTGCCGCCCGCCATGCCGCCGGCGACGGGGATGTCCTTGGCGATGTGCAGGTGCACGTCGGGCTCGCGGCCGTAGCGCTCGGCGAGGGCGAGTGCGGCGCGGGCCGCGAGGTTGGTCCGGTCGAGGGGGACCTGGCCGGCGTCCGGGCCCTCGCAGGTGACGCGGAGTCCGCCGGCGGCCGGGGTCGCGGTGATCTCGTCGTACAGGGAGACGGCGAGGAAGACGTTGGCCAGGTCGTGGAAGCCGTCGGGGCGGGCGGCGCCGACCGCGAGCTGGACGTTGACCTTGGCGGGGACGCGGACCGTCACGCTCACTTGCTCGTCACTCCTTGTGTTCGGCGATACGCGCGAACTCTTCCACGGTCAGCGCCTCTCCGCGCGCCTGCGGCGACACGCCCGCGGCGACGAGGGCGGCCTCGGCGGCGGCGGCCGAGCCTGCCCACCCGGCGAGGGCGGCCCGCAGGGTCTTGCGGCGCTGGGCGAACGCGGCGTCGACGACGGCGAAGACCTCGCGCCTGGACGCGGTGGTCTCCAGCGGCTCGGCCCGCCGGACGAGTGACACGAGGCCGCTGTCGACGTTGGGCGCGGGCCAGAAGACGTTGCGGCCGATGGAGCCCGCCCGGCGGACCTCGGCGTACCAGTTGGCCTTCACGGACGGCACGCCGTACACCTTGTTGCCGGGTCCGGCGGCGAGCCGGTCGGCGACCTCGGCCTGCACCATCACGAGGGTGCGCTCGATCGTCGGGAAGGTGTCGAGCATGTGCAGGAGGACGGGCACGGCCACGTTGTACGGCAGGTTGGCGACCAGCGCGGTCGGGGCGGGGCCCGGCAGCTCGGTCACGTGCATCGCGTCGGAGTGGACCAGCGCGAAACGGCCGGCGCGCTCGGGCATCCGGGCGGCGACGGTGGCGGGGAGGGCGCCGGCGAGGACGTCGTCGATCTCGACGGCGGTGACCCGGTCGGCGGCCTCCAGCAGGGCCAGGGTGAGCGAGCCGAGACCCGGTCCCACCTCGACCACCACGTCGTCGGGGCGTACCTCGGCGGTGCGGACGATACGGCGGACCGTGTTGGCGTCGATGACGAAGTTCTGGCCGCGCTGCTTGGTGGGGCGTACGCCGAGGGCTGCCGCGAGTTCGCGGACGTCGGCGGGACCCAGGAGGGCGTCGGGGGTGGGGCTGCTCACCCCGCAAGGGTAGCCGGGGGCGCGGAGGCGCCGAGGAGCGCGGAGGCGTCGGGGCCGCGGGGGGTGGCCGCGAGGGGTGGCCGGGGTGTGACCGCGAGGGGTGCCGGGGTGTGGCCGCGAGGGGTGCCGGGGTGTGGCCGCGAGGGGTGCCGGGGTGTGGCCGCGAGGGCACCGCCGCTCACTCCCGCAGCCGTGCCCCGCAGTGCGGCCAGGAGTCGGCGCCACCGCGTACGTACAGCTTCTTCGCACGGTACGTCTGCTCCTCGGCCGGCGCGTCCTCCGGCCGCCCCTCGCCGCCGAGGCTGTGCCAGGTGTGGGTGTCGAACTGGTAGAGGCCCCCGTACGTCCCCGAGGGGTCGACGGCGTCCGGGCGCCCGCCCGACTCGCACGCGGCCAGGCCCTGCCAGTTCAGGTGGTCGGCGCCCCGCACGGACGTCGGCCGGGCGCGCGTGCCGACCAGCACGATCTGCGTCCTCGGTTCACGCACCACCTCGGTGCGCAGCCGGCGCGGCTTGCCCCGGACGCCGTTGACGGTGCGCAGCGCGTACGTGGTCCGCCGCAGCCCGGGCAGGCCCGTCTGCCGGACGATCTCGGTGCCCCGGTAGAGGGAGGAGTCCTCGACCCTCCGCACGGCGAACGGGATCGGGTCCTCGCGGACCTCCTCGGAGCCGGTGATCCGCAGCACCGTGACGGTCTGCCCGTCGCGGGGGAAGCCGGTCTCCGGGACGGACGTGGTGTCCTGGCCGCGCAGTGTGACCCCGGCCTCCTCGACGGCCTCGCGCACGGTCGCCGCGTTGGTGCGGATGGTGCGGGCCCTGCCGTCCGCCATGACGGTCACCACCCGTTCGGTCCGCACGTTCAGGGTGAGGCCCTCCCGTCCGATGCGCCGGGAGCCCTCGGTGGACAGGTACGCGCCCTCCGTCCGCACGCCGAGCCGCCTCAGCGCCCCCTCCACCGTCTCCGCGGTCGTCCACACCTGGCGCCGGCGGCCGTCGAGGGTGAGCAGGACGGGCCGCCCGTAGTGCACGGCGACCTCCTCGCCGCTGGTCAGCGGGGTGGCGGGCGCGGGCACGATCACGTCGTGGGTGCCCACTTCGACGCCCTCCTCCGCGAGCAGCTCGGTCACGTCGTCGGCGAAGGTGTGCAGGGTGCGGGGTGTGCCGTCGACGGTCAGCTCGACGGCCTTGTCCTCGGCGACGAAGGCGGTGGTGCCGCCCGCGAGGAACGCCAGGACCAGCGCGCGCGGCAGCAGTCGGCGCAGGGAGCCGTCCGCGCGCCCGGCGTACCGGTCCCGGCGCCGTCGCGCGGCCCGCCCGTCCCCGGGTGCGGGAGCCGCTCGCGGCGCGGGGGCCGGGGCCCGCACGGCGCCCTGCCGGGGCAGCGCGGGCCCGGTCACCTCGCGGGCGGGCCGGCAGCCGGCGTCGCCGTACGCCAGGGTCGGCGCGCCGGGCACGGCGTACGGTGCGTGCGACTCGTCGATCTGGTGGGTCTCGAAGGCCGAGAACTGCGTCCTGCTCACACCGACACGCTCCAGGGTCCGGCTCGGGCCCCCAGAACCTAGCGGAGCGGTCGTCACTATCCAAAGCGGAGCGACTACGCTGCGTGGCGAACGACGCTCAGTAACCGAAGGCGCGGGCCGTGTTCGCCGCCAGGGCGGTCGCCAGCGTGTCCTCGTCGACGCCCCGCACGCCGGCCATGGCGCGCACCGTGACCGGGATCAGGTAGGGAGCGTTGGGCCGCCCCCGGTAGGGCACCGGTGTCAGGAACGGCGCGTCGGTCTCCACGAGGACCAGTTCCAGCGGGGCCACGGCGAGGGCGTCGCGCAGGTTCTGGGCGTTCTTGAAGGTGACGTTGCCGGCGAAGGACATGTAGTACCCGGCGCGGGCGCAGATCTCGGCCATCTCCGCGTCACCGGAGTAGCAGTGGAAGACGGTGCGGTCGGGGGCGCCCTCCTCCTTGAGGACGCGCAGGACGTCGGCGTGGGCGTCGCGGTCGTGGATGACCAGCGTCTTGCCGTGCCGCTTGGCGATCTCGATGTGGGCGCGGAAGGACCTCTCCTGGGCCTCCTTGCCCTCGGGGCCGGTGCGGAAGTAGTCCAGTCCCGTCTCGCCGACGCCCTTGACCTGCGGCAGCGCGGCCAGCCGGTCGATCTCGGCGAGGGCGTCGTCGAGCGCCGCGTCCCCGCCGGGCCCGCGCGCCCCCTGCCGGGACCATCCTCCCCCAGCCCCAGGGGGCTGGGAGGTGCCCCCAGGGTCTCCGTGCACGATGCGCGGCGCCTCGTTGGGGTGCAGGGCGACGGTGGCGTGGACGGCGTCGTGCGCCGCCGCCGTCTCGGCCGCCCAGTGGGAGCCCGCGAGGTCGCAGCCGACCTGGACGACCGTGGTGACACCGGCCGACGCTGCCTTGGCGAGGCCTTCCTCCACGGTGCCCGACTGCATGTCGAGGTGGGTGTGGGAGTCGGCGACCGGCACCCGCAGGGGTTCGGGGAGCGGGGGCGCGTCGTTCTTGTCGGACCGGCCCGAGGAGGCGTTCGAAGGCATACCCCGATCCTACGAAAGGCCCCGCGGGCCCCGGCCGGGTCAGCCGGCGGGGTCAGCCCGCCCGGCGGTGGAGGTGGAGGGCGTGCAGGACGTCGCCGAAGTGCCAGTGCCAGTGCCGGTGCCGACGCTCCGCCGAGGGCCCGGTGGACCCCGTGGACCCCGTGGACCCCGTGGACCCCGTGGACCCCGGAACCACCGGTACCTCCAGCGGCCCGGCCGGCGGCACCCGGTGCTGCTGTCCGGGCCCGGTGCCGCGCGCCGAGGCGACCCGCCCCGGCCGCATGATCCGCACGACGTGGTTGTCGCAGCCGTCGCAGGTCGGCCGGGTCAGCGGGGAGGGCACGACACGGCCGTCCGTGACGTAGAGCACGAACTCCCGACCGGCGCCGTCCCTGTGGTGCTCGATCTCGAAGGCCTGCTCCCAGCCGTTGCCGCAGCGCATGCAGGCGAAGGAGTACGACTCGTGGACGACGGCGGTGGCACCGGCGCGCAGTCCGGTCCGCGCCGCGCTCTCACTCATGCTCATCCCGGCTCCTTCGGTTCGCTGGCCGTTCCGTCCGCTCCTTGCTCCAGTGGACTCCTCCGCCGACGGGAACGCACCGGATCTGCCGAGTGTTTGAGCCGATTTGGGGTGCCCTTGACGCAAAGGGCGGGGAGGTCAGGAACGAGTCAAACGTGGCCGGATCAGGCCCCTGACCGGCCCCGGCCGGACGCCGGTCGGGTCCCGGTCCTCAGACCCCGGCCAGCCCCGACCAGGCCCCGACCAAGCCCCGGTCAGATCCCGGTCACACCCCGGTCAGACCCCGGTCAGACCCCGGTCGGTTCCGATGAGCCCCGGCCGTCAGGCCCCCGCGTTCTTCGCCGCCACCACCGCGTCGAACACCTCCCGCTTGGGCACGCCCACCTGCGCGGCCACCGCGGCGATCGCCTCCTTGCGCCGCTCCCCGGCCTCCTCGCGCACCCGCACCCTGCGCACCAGTTCCTCGGCGCCGACCTCCTCGGGCCCCGTGACCGGCGCCCCCTCGACGACGACGGTGATCTCCCCGCGCACGCCCTCGGCGGCCCACTCGGCGAGTTCCCGCAGGGGGCCGCGCCTGACCTCCTCGTACGTCTTGGTCAGTTCCCGGCAGACGGCGGCCCGCCGGTCGGTGCCGAAGACCTCGGCCATGGCGGCGAGGGTGTCGTCGAGGCGGTGCGGGGCCTCGAAGTAGACGAGGGTCCGGCGCTCGCCGGCGACCTCGCGCAGCCGTGAGAGCCGCTCGCCGGCCTTGCGCGGCAGGAAGCCCTCGAAGCAGAACCGGTCGACCGGCAGCCCGGACAGGGCGAGCGCGGTGAGCACGGCGGACGGGCCGGGCACGGCGGTGACCCGGACGTCCCGCTCGACGGCGGCGGCGACCAGCCGGTAGCCGGGGTCGGACACCGACGGCATCCCGGCGTCGGTCACCAGCAGCACCCGTGCGCCGCCCACCAGCTCCTCGACGAGCTCGGGTGTGCGGGCGGACTCGTTGCCCTCGAAGTACGACACGACACGCCCCCGGGGCGTGACGCCGAGCGCCTGGGTGAGCCGGCGCAGCCGCCGGGTGTCCTCGGCCGCGACGACGTCCGCGCCGGCCAGTTCCTCGGCGAGCCGCGGCGGGGCGTCCCGGACGTCGCCGATGGGGGTGCCAGCCAGTACAAGGGTTCCAGTCACACCCCCATCCTCCCAGGAGCGGACGGACATCCTCCCAGCGCGGACGGACGCCCTCCCGGCGGCGGACGAACAGGGACGCGTCCGACCGGTCCGGGGCATGCGCGGGACGTGCACAGCGCGGTTCCCTACGATGGCGCGGTGACCAGTACCGCGTCCTCCACGGACACCCGGCAGGACCAGGCCCCGCCCGACCGGCGGCCCGCCTGGCAGCAGCGGCTGCGCCGCTTCGGCTACACGGCACCGCCCGCGGCCGACGACGTCCGCGACCGGCTGGTGCCGCCGTACACCCGGCCCGGTCCGCGCATGTGGGTCTTCCTCGGCCTGTCGAAGCCGCTCGCCGACCGGATCGTGCGCTGGTCGGCCTGGGGCGGACCGCTGCTGGTGGCGCTGCTGGCGGGCGTGCTGCGGTTCTGGAACCTGGGCAGCCCGAAGGCGGTGATATTCGACGAGACGTACTACGCCAAGGACGCCTGGGCGCTGATCCACCGCGGTTTCGAGGTCAACTGGGAGAAGAACGCCAACGACCTGATCCTGAACTCGGGCGGCGACGTCACGGTCCCGACGGACGCGGCGTACGTCGTGCATCCGCCGGTCGGCAAGTACGTGATCGGGCTGGGCGAGCTGCTGTTCGGGTTCGATCCGTTCGGCTGGCGGTTCATGACGGCGCTGCTCGGCACGCTGTCGGTGCTGCTGCTGTGCCGGATCGGGCGCCGGCTGTTCCGCTCCACGTTCCTGGGGTGCCTGGCGGGCGCGCTGATGGCGGTGGACGGGCTGCACTTCGTGATGAGCCGCACCGCGCTGCTGGACAGCGTGCTGATGTTCTTCGTGCTGGCGGCCTTCGGCTGCCTGGTCGCCGACCGCGACTGGGCCCGCCGCAGACTCGCCGCCGCGCTGCCGGTGGACGCCGACGGCCGGGTCCGGCCGGACGCGCACCTCGCCGAGACGTTCCGGTTCGGGTGGCGTCCGTGGCGGCTGGCGGCGGGGCTGATGCTGGGTCTGGCCGCGGCCACCAAGTGGAACGGCCTGTACATCATGGCGGCCTTCTGCGTGATGGCGGTGCTGTGGGACGTGGGCACCCGCCGGGTCGCGGGCGCCCACCGGCCGCGGCTGGCGGTGCTGCGGTACGACCTGGGCTGGGCGTTCCTGTCGACGGTGCCGGTCGCGCTCGTCACGTACGTCCTGTCCTGGCTGGGCTGGATCCTCTCTCCCGCCGACGGAACCGGCGGCTACTACCGCGACTGGGCGGCGAACGACGGCAAGGACAGCGCCTGGTCCTGGCTCCTCCCGGACTGGTGGCGCAGCCTGTGGCACTACGAGTCGCAGGTCCTCGAGTTCCACACCCACCTCACCTCGCCGCACACCTACCAGTCGAATCCGTGGAGCTGGATCGTTCTGGGCCGTCCGGTCTCCTACTTCTACGAGTCGCCGACGGCCGGTTCGGACGGCTGCCCGGCCGACGCGGGCGGGAAGTGCGCCCGCGAGGTGCTGGCGCTCGGCACGCCGCTGCTGTGGTGGGTGGGCGTCTTCGCCCTGCTGTACGTGCTGTGGCGCTGGGCCTTCCGCCGCGACTGGCGCGCGGGCGCCATCGCCTGCGGCGTCGTGGCGGGCTACCTGCCCTGGTTCTTCTACCAGGAGCGCACGATCTTCCTCTTCTACGCCGTCGTCTTCCTGCCGTTCCTGTGCCTGGCGGTGGCGATGCTGCTGGGGGCGATCGTGGGCCGGCCGGGCTGCGGCGACGCCCGGCGGGTCGCGGGGGCGACGGGCGCGGGCGTCCTGGTGCTGCTGATCGCCTGGAACTTCATCTACTTCTGGCCGCTGTACACGGGGACGGCAATCCCGATGGAGGACTGGCGGTCGCGGATGTGGCTCGATACGTGGGTCTAGCTGGGCCTACAGGACTTTGTATGTCAGCTCGTACAGAGACAGGGACAGTGCGCCGATTGCCTGCTTCCGTTCTCCGAGGCCCACCTCGGAGGGAATGATCTTCGCCCCTCCGACGAAGACGGCCCGACCGGTCGCCTCGTTCACTTCGTGCAGAAGAATGTCGATCGGCGCTTGGCCGACGAACGGTACGAACCGCTCGTCGAACTCGAACACATCACCTTTGCGCAGCCTTATTTTCTCGAATACACCGCCGTCACCTCTACTGATGACGATCTCGTCCGCACCGTCCGGGTCCTGGACTCTTTGCGCCTCCAGGAACAAAAGCTTGGCGAAAGCCGCGTCTGCCATTTTCGCCCTCCGCACCTTTGTGCCGTGCAGTCTCATCACCAGTCATAGCACGCGTATTCGGGCAGCGCATGCCGTGAGGCTCCCCCGGACGACTGGCCGTCGCCGGAAGTGACCGGGCTCCGCCCGGAAGCAGGGAAAGCGGCAATCGCCGTGCTCAGCGCCGCGCCGCCGCCCCGCCCGGCGAGGTGGGCGCCCCGGTGGGACGGAGGCCGGCACGGACGCCGGTACGGCTCGGTGGCGTCCGCCTCTGCCGTTCGCCGTTGCCGTTGCCGTGCGCTGTTGGCCGTTCGCCGTTCACCGTGCACCGTTCGCCACGCTAACGATTGCGTCACCCCCGCACCTCCCGCCCCGTGTCCCGCATACAGTTTCTGAGGCGACCACGTTTTCTGAACACGTTCGGAAAGCGTCGGAAAGCGTCACAGAGGCACCCACGGGAGGGGAAGGCGCGATGCGCAAGGGGGTGAAGACCGCCGTCATAGGCGGCGTGTTCGCCGTGATGGTGGGCGGAGCCGGGTACGGCACCTACAACGTGGTGTCGGCACTGGACGGCGGCTCGGGGTCCGGGTCGGCCAAGAGCGGGCCGCCGAGCGGCGACGAGGTCCAGGAGACGGCGGAGAAGTTCTTCACGGCCTGGGAGAAGGGCGACGCGAAGGCGGCGGCGTCCCACACGAACAACTCCGCGGTCGCCGGGACGCTGCTGGCGGCCTACGGCGAGGAAGCGCACATCACCGGCGTCGAGATCACGCCCGGCACGACGACCGGCACCGCCGTGCCGTTCACCGTGCAGGCGAAGGTGTCCCACCAGGGCACGACCAAACCGCTGACGTACAAGAGCGAGCTGACGGTGGTGCGCGGCGAGACCAGCGGACGCGCGCTGGTCGACTGGCAGCCCTCCGTCGTCCACCCGGACCTGAAGGACGGCGACACCCTGGTCACCGAGGAGTCGGCGACCCCGCAGATCCAGGCGGTTGGCCGCGACGGCGCCGTGCTGACCAAGGAGAAGTACCCCTCGCTCGGCCCGGTCCTCGCCACGCTCCGGGAGAAGTACGGCGCTCAGGCGGGCGGCACCCCCGGCGTGGAGCTGGTGGTCCGGCACGGGAACGGCGGCGGGCCGGACACCCCGCTGCTGACCCTGACCGAGGGCAAGCCCGGCAAGCTGGAGACGACGCTCAGCGCGAGCGTGCAGGCGGCGGCCGAGAAGGCGGTGAAGCGGTACGGCGAGTCGTCCGTGGTGGCCGTCAAGCCGAGCACCGGCGAGGTGCTGGCCGTGGCGAACAACCGCGCGGACGGCTTCAACGCCGCCTTCCAGGGACGGGTCGCCCCCGGCTCCACCATGAAGATCATCACCGCGGCGATGCTCATCGACAACGGCGTGACCTCGATGAACGGCCCGGCGCCCTGCCCCGACACGGCGGTCTGGAAGAGCCAGATCTTCAAGAACCTCACCGGCATGCCGGCCAACGAGGGCGCCACCCTCGCCAACACCTTCATGCGGTCCTGCAACACGGGCTTCATCAAGCTCATCGACGAGGTCACGGACGCCTCGCTGACGGCGGAGGCCGAGGAGCGCTTCGGGCTGGGCCGCGACGACTGGAAGACCGGCATCGTCTCCTTCGACGGCAAGGTCCCCGCCGTGAGCGGCCCGGACCGCGCGGCGAACGCCATCGGTCAGGGCCAGGTCCAGATGAACCCGCTCAACATGGCGTCCGTGACGGCGACCGCCATCACCGGCGAGTTCCACCAGCCCTACCTGGTCTCGCCCGGCCTGGACGACCGCGAGCTCGCCACCGCCAAGGGCCTGCCGCAGAGCACCGCCACGCAGCTCAAGCAGATGATGCGGCTCACCGCCACCCAGGGCACCGCCCAGGAGGCCATGTCCGGGCTCGGCGGCGACATCGGCGCCAAGACCGGATCGGCCGAGGTCGACGGGGAGGCCACGTCCGACAGCTGGTTCACCGGCTTCCGGGACGACGTCGCGGCGGCTGCCATGGTCGAGAAGGGCGGCCACGGCGGCGACGCGGCGGGCCCGATCGTGGCGGACGTACTGCGCGCGGGAGGCTGAATCCGGTCGGACTGGCCGGGCGGAAGACCCTAATGTGGTCGCCGTCGTTGAAAGCATGAAGCAAAAGCAACGAGGGCACCGCCGGCCCCGTCCCCGACGGGCAGCGCGCGGAGGAACGGGGACGCAGTGGGCAGCAGAAGGGCCGCCGGCGAGCGGCGGAGGACGAAACCCGCCGTGGTCGGCAGTGTGGCCGCCGTGGTCGTGGCCGGCGCCGGATTCGGTGCCTACGCGGTGTACGGCGGCGCGGGTGCCGAGGACACCGCGCGGACGACGTCCGCGGCGGCCGGGGAGAAGGTGAAGTCGGGCCCCCTCACGGCGGCCGAGGTCACCTCGGCGGCCCAGCGGTTCCTCACCGCCTGGCAGCAGGGCGACGTCGCCGGGGCGGCCGCCGCGACCGACGACGCCGAGGCCGCGGCGGCGCTGCTCACCGGCTACACCGAGGACGCCCGCGCGAAGGACGTCACGCTCACCGCGGGCACCCCGGCCGGCCAGAAGGTCCCGTTCTCCGTGAAGGCCACCGTCGCCCACGGGAAGACGGCCGAGCCGCTGGCGTACGACAGCGCGCTGACCGTCGTACGCCGGGCCCCGGACGGCGAGCCGCGCGTCGACTGGCACGCCTCCGTCGTCCATCCGGAGCTGAGGGACGGCGACACGCTGGTCACCGGGGAGGCCGGCGCCCCGCCGGTCAAGGCGCTGGACCGGGACGGCGCGGAGATCACCGCCGCGAAGTACCCGTCGCTCGGTACCGTGCTGGACGGCCTGCGCGAGAAGTACGGCAAGAAGGCCGGCGGCACCCCCGGCATCGAGCTGCGCGCCGTCCGGGGGAAGGCGTCGAAGGCGGCCAAGGCCTCGGACAAGACGCTGCTAAAGCTGAGCGAGGGCACACCCGGCACCGTGCGGACGACCCTGGACCCCGCCCTCCAGGCCGCCGCCGAGAGGCAGGTGGCCGGCAAGGCACGGGCGTCGGTGGTCCTGCTGCGCGCCTCCACCGGTGAGATCCTCGCGGTCGCCAACGGCGGCCACGGCTTCAACACCGCCTTCCAGGGCTCGCTGGCCCCCGGCTCCACCATGAAGGTCATCACCGCCTCGATGCTGATCGAGAAGAACCTGGCGTCGATGGACGAGCAGCACCCCTGCCCGAAGTACTTCAGCTACGGCGGCTGGAAGTTCCAGAACGACGACGAGTTCGAGATCAGGAACGGCACGTTCAAGGCGAGCTTCGCCCGCTCCTGCAACACGGCCTTCATCAGCCAGGCCCCGGAGCTGGAGAACGACGACCTGACCAGGCAGGCGAAGGAGGTGTTCGGCCTGTCGATGAACAACTGGTCCGTCGGCGTGCCCACCTTCGACGGCTCGGTGCCGGTGCAGAGCGCGGCCCCGATGGCCGCCTCCCTCATCGGCCAGGGCGGGGTGCGGATGAACCCGCTGAACATGGCGTCCGTGTCGGCGACCGTGAAGTCGGGCCGCTTCCACCAGCCCTACCTGGTCGCCCGGTCGGTCGACGGCCGCGCGTTCGCCACCGCCTCCCGCACGATGTCCGCGGCCACGCTGGCGCAGCTGCGCGAGCTGATGTCCTACACGGCGGCGTACGGCACCGCGGCGGAGGCGATGGCCGGCGTGAGCGGTGACACCGGGGCGAAGACCGGCTCGGCGGAGGTCGACGGCCAGGAGCAGCCCAACGGCTGGTTCACCGCGTACCGGGGCGACCTGGCGGCGGCGGGCGTCGTCCAGCAGGGCGGCCACGGCGGCGACACGGCGGGACCGATCGTTGCGGCGCTGCTGAAGGACGCCGGCTGACCGGCAGCGCGAGGACGTGCGGCCGGCGGCTCAGTGGGCCACCGGCTGTGCCACCGCCGTGTAGGTCCGGCGCAGGAACCGGATGAGCGCCTTCGTTTCGAACTGGACCACCGAGCAGCCCTGCGGGGTGTGGAACTCGACGACGACCTGCACCCGCCCGCACGGCCACACCCGCACCTCGCCGGTCCCGGCGGGCGCGCGCAGCCCCTGTTCCAGCAGTGCCCGGGAGAAGGCCCACTCGCGGAAGCCGGGACCGCCGCCCCGCGCGGGCAGCCCGACGCAGACGGACCGCGGGTCGCGGTCCGGGTCGTAGCGCAGCACGACGGGTATGGCACCGCCGCCGTCCTCGTCCGGGAGGTCCGCGTCCGTCAGGATGTGGGCTCGTGCGTACTGTTCGACTACGGACATCGGATCGGCCCCTTACGCTCGCCACGTCTGCGAAAGCTGTGCGCCCACCCCGTACGCCACCTACTCCAATGTCCCATATTTGCCGGGTCACGCCCTTCGGGCCGTACGTCACATGTGAGTTCGCCTCCGCCGCGCCCGTGGAATCGCGGGCGGCCGGTGGTGGTTGCACCGACTGTCGCAGGCGGTCGGAAGGGACGTGGGAAGTGGGCGCGGACGTGGACGCGAGCGTGGATGTGCACGGCACGGTGGCCGAGGGTTTCGAGCCGGTCAGGGACGCGTTCGCACGGAACTTCACGGTGCTCGGGGACCGGGGCGCGGCGGTCGCCGTCTACCGGGACGGGCGCAAGGTCGTCGACCTGTGGGGCGGCACCAGGGACATCGACGGCACCGCACCGTGGCGGCGGGGCACCGCCCAGGTCGTGCGCTCGGCGACCAAGGGCGTCGCCGCCGCCGTACCGCTGCTGCTGCACCAGCGCGGGGAGCTGGACCTGGACGCGCCGGTGGGCGCGTACTGGCCGCGGTTCAAGGCGCACGGCAAGGAGCGGGTACTGGTCCGGCACGTGCTCGGCCACCGGGCCGGGCTGCCGGTCCTGGACCGGCCGCTCACCCCGGAGCAGGCCCTCGACCCGTTGCGGGGCCCGGAGGCCGTCGCCGCGCAGGCACCCGTCTGGGAACCGGGCACGGACCACGGCTACCACGCGCTGACGTACGGCTGGCTGCTCGACGAACTGGTCCGCAGGGCGACGGGCGGCCGCGGCACCGGTGAGTGGATCGCGGACGAGATCGCCCGGCCGCTCGGTCTCGACCTGTGGCTGGGGCTGCCGGCCGCCCAGGAGGCGGCGGGCCGGGCCGGACGGGTCGGGCGCGTCGAGGACCCCGAGCCGTCGGGGAACGGCCCCCGCCTGCGTCCCAAGCGCGCGGTCACCGACGCCTACGCCGACCCCGGCTCGCTCACCCGCCGCGCCTTCGCCGCGATCACGCCGTTCCCCGACCAGAACGACCCGGCGTACCGGGCGGCGGCCCTCCCGGCGACCAACGGCATCGCGACCGCCGACGGGCTGGCCCGCTTCTACGCGGCGCTGATCGGCGAGGTCGACGGCGCGACACGGCGGGTACGCCTGTTCGACCCGGACACGAGGGAACGGGCCCGCGCCGAGGAGTCGGCCGGCCCGGACCGGGTCCTCGTCGTGGGCACCCGCTTCGGCCTCGGCTACATGCTGCACGGCAGCGCGTCCCCGTTCCTGTCCCCGGGTTCCTTCGGCCACCCGGGCCGCGGCGGCGCCCTCGGCTTCGCCGACCCGGAGTCGGGTGTCGCCTTCGGCTATGTCACCAACGGCTTCCGCAGGACCGTGACGGCGGACCCGCGGGCGCAGGCGCTGGTACGGGCGGTACGGGCGTCACTCGACGCGGGCTAGGACGGGGCCGGACCCGTCCGACCGTGCGCGTCGTCGCCCGGTGGGCGGCTTCGCGGCGTCCGGTGCGTGCTCCCGGCGGGCCGCCGGCCCCGGACCTCGTACGGGGACACCGCAGCCCGGTCGCCCGCCGGGTACACGTGCCGTTGCGGTGCCGTCCACGACGACGGCCGACGACGCCTCCGGAACCCGCGGACCCGCGCCGATCGCCGCCCTGCGCGCCGGACCGCTCCTCGGGAAGAACGGGCCCGGTCGCCGCGCCGACCAGGATCGGGGACTCGCGCCCGGGATGGTGCGTACGACGGCTGCGAGGCGCACCCTGGAAAGAGGTCTTCCGGAGGTGATCGTCATGATGCACACCGCAGTGGGATGGCATGTCGAGCTGGAGTTCATGGAGGACGACCAGCACACACGGGCGGTCGCGATGGTGCGGCTCCCCGACGGCAGCGAGGTCCGCGCGCACGGCCACGCCACCCGTCACCGCGTCGACGCCAACCAGCCGAGGGTCGGCGAGGAGGTGGCGGGGGCGCGGGCGTTGAACGAGCTCGCGATGCAGCTGCTCACCAAGGCGCACGACGACATCGACGCGGCGTCGGGGAGGGTCTCCCACCCGATCCACGTATGAGCCGCCGCGCGGCCCCGGGCCCGACAGGAAGCCGGTGAGGGCAGCCCCGTCCCCACGGAGCCCTCACCGGCTGGTCTGTCGTCCTGTCAGAGGCGGTGCGTCAGGTGCGCGCCAGCTCCCTGTCCTCGTCGGGGCCGCCCTTGCCGTCCCCGGCCGTGCGCAGGCCCTCGCCCTCGACGTCCACGTTGGGCAGCGCGCGGTCCAGCCACTTCGGCAGCCACCAGGCCTTCTTGCCGAGCAGGGCGAGGACCGCCGGGACGATGGCCATGCGGACGACGAACGCGTCGAAGAAGACGGCGATCGCCAGGCCGAAGCCGATCATCTTGACCATCGACTCGCTGGAGCCGATGAAGCCCGCGAAGACCGCCATCATGATGACCGCCGCGGCCGTGACGACCCGCGCGCCGTGCTTGAAGCCGGTGACGACCGCCTCGTGGGGCGTCTCGCCGTGGACGTAGGCCTCCCGCATGCGGGTGACCAGGAAGACCTCGTAGTCCATGGCCAGGCCGAAGACCACGCCGACCATGAAGATCGGCATCATCGACATGACCGGGCCGGTCTCCTCGACGCCCATCAGGCCGGACAGCCAGCCCCACTGGAAGACCGCGACGACCGCGCCGAGGGCCGCCAGGACGGAGAGCAGGAAGCCGAGTGCGGCCTTCAGCGGGACCAGGATCGAGCGGAAGACCACGATCAGGAGGAGGAAGGCCAGGCCGACGACCAGGACCAGGTACGGCAGCAGCGCGTCGTTCAGCTTCTCGCTGACGTCGATGTTCATCGCGGTCGAGCCGGTCACCAGGGTCTCCGCGCCGGTGTCCGCCTTGATGCCGGCGCCCGCGTCGCGGATGGCGTGCACCAGGTCCTCGGTCTGCACGGAGGACGGCTTGGAGTCCGGGACCACGGTGATCGTCGCGGTGTCGCCGCCCTTGTTGGGGGCGGGCGGGGTGACCGCCATGACGTCGTCGAGGCCCTCGATCTCGTCGGAGACGTCGGTGAACACCTGCTGGGGGGCGTCGCTGCCCTTCGCGTCGACGACGACCATCAGCGGGCCGTTGAAGCCCGGCCCGAAGCCCTCCGACAGGAGGTCGTACGCCCGGCGCTGGGTCGTCGACGTCGGCTGGGAGCCGTCGTCGGGCAGGCCCAGTTCCAGGGAGGCCGCCGGGACCGCCGCCGCACCGAGGCCGACGACGCCCAGGAGGAGGACGGCCAGCGGACGGCGGACGACGAAGCGCGCCCAGCGGGTGCCCAGGTTGTCCTTGGCCGGCTTGGCCTCGGTCTGCCCGCCCTTCTTCGCCTTCTTGGCGCCGGCCGGCTTGACCCTGCGGCCGGCGTAACCGAGCAGCGCGGGGACCATCGTCAGGGCGATCACCACCGCGATGGCGACGGTGCCGGCCGCCGCGACGCCCATCTTGGTCAGCATCGGGATGTTGACGACCGCGAGGCCGACCAGGGCGATGACGACGGTGAGTCCGGCGAAGACGACCGCCGAGCCGGCCGTGCCGACCGCGCGGCCCGCGGCTTCCTCGCGCTCACGTCCCTCGGCGAGTTCGGCGCGGTAGCGGGAGACGATGAACAGGGCGTAGTCGATGCCGACCGCGAGGCCGATCATCATCGCCAGGATGGAGGTGGTGGAGCCCAGTTCGAGTGCGCTGGCCAGGGCCGTGATCGAGGCGACGCCGATGCCGACGCCGATCAGGGCCGTGAGGAGGGGCAGGCCGGCCGCGACCAGCGAGCCGAAGGTGATGACGAGGACGACGGCGGCGACCGCGATGCCGATGATCTCCGTGGTACCGGTGTGCGGGACGGCCTGCAGCGCGTCGCCGCCGATCTCGACGGTCAGCCCGGCGTCGCGCGCCTGCTGGGCGGCGTCCTCCAGGGCGTCCTTGGTGGTGTCTTCCAGCTCCATGCCGGAGACGTCGTACTTCACGGACGCGTAGGCGATCGTGCCGTCCTCGCTGACGGCGTTGCCCGTGTACGGGTCGGCGACCGAGGCGACCTCGGAGCCGTTGCCCAGTTCGGAGACGGTCTTCTCGACGGTCGCCTTGTTCCCGGCGTCCGTCATCTTCTCGCCGGACGGCGCCTTGAAGACGACGCGCGCGGTCGCCCCGTCGGCGCTGGTGCCGGGGAAGCGCTCCTCCAGCAGGTCGAAGGCCTTCTGGGCCTCGGTGCCGGGGATGGAGAAGGAGGTGGTGCCGGCGGTCGGGGCGCTGGCGGCGCCGACGCCCGCGAGCGTCAGCAGCGCCACCCATATCAGGGCGACGAAGTGCCGTCGGCGGAAGGAGAGCCGGCCGAGTTTGTAGAGGAACGTGGCCACGAGGGCGTACTCCCGGTCAGGTCGTGGGATCTTCAGGGCGGGTGTGATCAGCCCGACGACGTGAGCGGTGACGTCAGGTGGGGCTCAGGTGGGGCTCAGGTGGGGGTCCTGAGGGGGACGTGTCAGGTGGTGGGGGCGGGGGCGGGGGCGGGGACGCCGAGTGCGGGGAGGATCACGGCGTCGATGTAGGAGGTGAGGAAGGCCCGGGTCGGCGGCTGGTCGTCGAGCAGCGTGCGGGTGGCGAAACCGCCGACCAGCATGTGCACGAGGAAGTCCAGCGCCGGACAGTCCGCTCTGATCTCACCCCGGTCGACGGCGCGTTGCAGCAGGCGCTGGAACTCCGCCATCTCCGGTCCGACGAGCTGTTCCCGGAACGCCTGACGCAGGTCGGGGTTCTGGTGGAGCGCCATGGCCACGCCCCGCATCAGCGCGGAGCTCTGTTCCATGGTGCAGTCGTCCTCGCGGGCCATCAGGGCGTGCAGGTCGCCACGGAGGGAGCCGGTGTCGATCTCGCCGATCTTCCCGGGTTTGTTGTGCCGGATGGCCTTGACGACCAGCTCCGGCTTGCCGCCCCACTGACGGTAGAGCGTCGCCTTGCTGGACCGGGTGCGGGCCGCCACGGCGTCCATGGTGAGGGCGTCGTAGCCGACTTCCCGGAGGAGGTCGAGCACGGCCTCGTACAGCTCGGCCTCGCGCTCGGGAGTGATCCGACTGCGGCGCGCGGTGGTGACCTCGGTCATCTCGCTCGCTCCTCTCGTCCGCTCCTCTGAACGACACCGTTTCGTACACGATGAATGTACCCGACGCCCTAGCGAAACGAAACGGTTTCGTTCGTGGTCTGGGTCACGGTTGTCGGTTACTCATAAGTGTGGGCCGAGTTGCCGGGGCCCGGCCCCCGGCAAAGCATGGGGCAGGTGAGTTATCTGCGCCTTCCGCACCTCAGCGGCGACCACCTGTGCTTCGTGGCCGAGGACGACCTCTGGCTCGCCGACCTCGACGGCCCCGGCCGCGCCTGGCGGCTCACCGTCGACCGCACCAAGACCGGCCACCCGCGCTTCTCGCCCGACGGCCGCCACATCGCGTACACCAGCTGGCGCAGCCTGGTGCCGGAGGTCCACCTCGTGCCGGTGGACGGCGGCCCCGGACGGCAGCTCACCCACTGGGGCGGCATGGACACCCGGGTGTGCGGCTGGTCGCCTCCCGACCCCGACGGCACCACCGCCGTCCTCGCCGTCGCCTCGCACGGCGAGCCCTTCTCCCACCTCACCTGGGCCTACAAGATCACCCCCGACGGCGACCCCGGCCGCAAGCTGCCCTGGGGCCCGGTCACCGACATCCAGGCCGCCGACCTCGACGGGGAACGCAGGACCCTCCTCCTCACCGGCACCCCGCCGCACGAACCGGCCTCCTGGAAGCGCTACCGGGGCGGCGCCACGGGCCGGCTCTGGCTGCACGGGCAGCGGCTCCTGCCCGACCTCGGGGGGCATCTGCACTCCCCCGTGTTCGTCGGCGGCCGGATCGCGTTCCTCTCCGACCACGAGGGCGTCGGCAACCTCTACTCCTGCGCCCCCGACGGCTCGGACCTGCGCCGTCACACCGACCACGACGCCTTCTACGCCCGGCACGCGGCGAGCGACGGCACCCGCGTGGTGTACCAGTGCGCGGGCGACCTGTGGATCGTGGACGACCTGTCGCCGGGCTCCGGGCCGCGCCGGCTCGACGTCAGGCTGAGCGGCCCGCGCGCGGGACGGCGTACGTACCAGGTGCCCGCCGCCCAGCACGTGGGCGGCGTCTCCGTCGACGAGACGGGCCGGGCGAGCGCCGTCGTCGTACGCGGCAGCCTGTACTGGCTCACCCACCGCGACGGCCCGGCCCGCACCCTCGCCGACACGCCGGGGGTACGGGTGCGGCTGCCGGCGATGCTCGGGGCCGGCGGGCGGATCGCCTACGTGACGGACGCGGAGGGGGAGGACACGGTCGAGATCGCCCACCTGCCGCGGGCGACCGGGGGCCGCGCGCCCCGGCGGCCGGACTGCGGGAGGCTGGGCCGGGTCCTGGAGCTGGTGTCGGACCCGGCGGGCGAGCGGCTCGCCATCGCCTCGCACGACGGCCGGCTGCTGCTGCTCGACGTCTCCCAGGAGACGGATGCCGCCGAGGCGGTGGAGGGAGCGGACGCCGAGCCCCCCGCCGACGACGCCGGTGACGGCTCCGGCGGTGGCGGCTCCGGCGGTGGTGCCACCGAGCTGATCCGGTCCGTCAACGGTCCGGTGAGCGACCTCGCCTTCTCCCCGGACGGGGCCTGGCTCACCTGGTCGCACCCGGGCATCGGGCGCTCGCTGCGGCAGATCAAGATGGCCCGCATCGACGGGAAGAACGGGCAGGAGGGGCCGCTCGTCGTCGACGTCACCGACGGACGCTTCGAGGACGAGAACCCGGTCTTCACGCGGGACGGCCGCTACCTCGCCTTCCTGTCCTGGCGCGGCTTCGACCCGGTGTACGACGTGCACACCGGGGACCTGTCCTTCCCGCTGGGCTGCCGCCCGTACCTGGTGCCGCTGTCCTCCGCGACCCCCTCCCCCTTCGCGCTGAACCCGGAGGGCCGCCCCGCCGCCGGGGGCCTGGACCCGCTGGAGGACGAGTCCGGCGAGGGCGGCACGGTGACCGTCGAGGTCGAGGGGCTGGAGTCCCGGGTGACCCCGTTCCCGGTCACCGCGTCGAAGTACTCGGCGCTGTGCCCGGTCGCGGGCGGCGGCCTGGTCTGGTTGCGCTGGCCGATCTCCGGCGCGCTCGGGGAGACCTTCGCCAACCCGGCGGACCCGAGCGAGCGGCCCACCCTGGAGCACTTCGACCTGGCCAAGGCGAAGAAGTCCGAACTCGTGGACCACCTGGACTGGTTCCGGGTCAGCGGCGACGGCACCCGCCTGGTCCTGCTCGACGAGGGCGACCTGCGCGCCGTACCGGCCACCGAGGCGGGCGACGGCGACTCGACCACCTGGATCGACCTGCGCCGCATCCTGCACGAGGTCGACCCGGCCGCCGAGTGGCGCCAGGCGTACGAAGAGGCGGGCCGGCTGATCCGCGCCCACTTCTGGGACCCCGGCATGTGCGGCATCGACTGGGACGCGGTGCTGGACCAGTACCGGCCACTGCTCGAACGGGTCGCCTCCCCGGACGAGTTCGCCGATCTGCTCCGCGAGGTGCTCGGCGAACTGGGCACCTCGCACGCCTACGTCGTCGCCGCCCGGCGCAACGAGGGCCCGGCGCACTACCAGCGCTGGCAGGGGCTGCTCGGCGCCAACTTCGCGTGCCGGGACGGCCACTGGGTGGTCAAGCGCATCCTGCCCGGCGACTCCTCCGACTCCAGGGCCCGCTCGCCGCTGGCCGGCACGGGCATCCGCGAGGGGGCCGTGCTGACCCATGTCGACGGACGCCCGGTGCATCCGGTGACCGGTCCGTACCCGCTGCTGGCGGGCGCGGGCGGTACGACGGTGGAGCTGACCTTCACACCGGGCGAGGGCGGCACAGGACCGGCCCGCCGGGTCGCCGTCGTGCCCCTCGTCGACGAACGGCCGCTGCGCTACCAGGACTGGGTGGCCAAACGCCGCGCGGTGGTACGGGAGTTGAGCGACGGAAGGTGCGGTTACCTGCACATTCCCGACATGGGCGGCTCCGGCTGGGCGCAGTTCAACCGGGACCTGCGCATGGAGGTGTCCATGCCCGCGCTCATCGTGGACGTGCGCGGCAACGCGGGCGGGCACATCAGCGAGCTGGTCATCGAGAAACTGACCCGCACCATCCTGGGCTGGGACCTGACACGCGACGCGCAGCCGGTGTCCTACACCTCCAACGCCCCGCGCGGGCCCGTCGTGGCGGTCGCGGACGAGGCGACGTCCTCCGACGGCGACATGATCACGGCCGCGTTCAAGCTGCTGCGGCTCGGCCCGGTGGTCGGGCAGCGCACCTGGGGCGGCGTGGTCGGCATGACCGGCCGGCACCGCCTCGGCGACGGCACGGTGATCACGGTGCCGATGAACGCGGCCTGGTTCGACGCGTACGGCTGGTCCGTGGAGAACCACGGCGTCGCCCCCGACGTCGAGGCGTTGCGCACCCCGCTGGACTGGGCCGAGGGCCGCTATCCGGTGCTGGACGAGGCGGTCCGGCTGGCGTTGCGACTCCTGGAGACCAACCCGCCCGCCACGCCGCCCGGTTACGACGACGTACCGGACCGCTCGCGTCCACCGCTGCCGCCCCGGGCATGAGCATCTGCCCCCGGGCGCGAGGATCCACCGCCCCGGGCACGCGGAAGGGCGCCCCCCGTGACGAACGGAGGGCGCCCCTTCGGCTCAGCGGTGGCGCGTCAGGCGTCGTAGCTCTCCTCGAAGCGCTCGTCCGCGTCGCGGCGGCGCGAGGACGGGTCCCGCTCGTCCGCGCCCGGGCGACGCGAGGGGTTCATCTCGTCCTCGTCGCGACGGCGGTCGCGGTTCTGGAACTGCTCCTTGGCCTGGTCGGCCCGCTGCTTGCCCTGCTGCTGCATGCGCTCGGCCTTGTCCTGGAACTGATCCTTCATACCCATGTGGGTTCACTCCTGTGATGTTCGGGCCCGGCCGGATCGGCCTGGCTCGATCAGATTCACATGGGCCGTGACCGTGCGCATGTCGATCACTTACGGTCGGTAACCGTGCTGGTCGGGCGCTGTTCGTCGGCCGCTCCGCCCGCGCCGACCAGCCCGGTGCGCACGCCGTTCAGCCGCTCCCCGAAGCGCCGCATCTCGCGCTGTCCGACGGTGCCGATGAGGGCCGGCAGGTAACCGCGCACGCCCTGCATGCCGCGCAGCCACCACTGACCGTAGACGTGCGCGGAGCGGCGCTCGATGCCCTCCACGAGCCGGTCCACCGCCGGACCCAGCGGGTAGGTCTTGTTCGACGGCCAGGGCAGCCGCTGCCGCAGCTCGCGCATCACGTCGTCCTGGTCGGCGCCGCGCACCATGTCCGTGTCGGTCCAGGACAGATAGCCGACGCCGACCTTCACGCCCCGGTGCCCGACCTCCCCGCGCAGACTGTGCGCGTACGCCTCCACACCGGACTTGGAGGCGCAGTAGGCCGACATCATCGGCGCGGGCGTGATGGCGGCGAGGGACGCGATCTGGAGCAGGTAGCCGCGGCTCTCCAGCAGGGCGGGCAGGAAGGCGCGGGCCGTCACCGCCGACCCGATCAGGTTGACCTCGATCACCCGGCGCCAGGACTCCGGGTCGGACTCGACGAAGGGACCGCCGGTGGCGACACCCGCGTTGGCGACGACGATGTCGACCCTGCCGAACCGCTCCTTGACCTCCGCCGCCACCCGGGCCATCGCCTCGTGGTCGGTGACGTCGGCGTGCCAGTGCTCGCTGTCGCCGTGCAGGCGTGCGGAGACCTGCTTGAGCGCGTCCGGCTCCAGGCCGACCAGCGCCACCCTCACCCCGCGCGCGGACAGCTTGCGGGCCAGCAACTCCCCTACGCCGCGCGCGGCTCCGGTGACGACGGCGACCCGCCCTTCCAGGCTCACCCCGCCGCTGCCCCTTCCGATGTCCCTGCCGCTTCCGTTGCTGCTTCTCCTGCTCATGCGCTCTCCTCGGCGGGTGCGTCACGCTCGGTGCGTGCGGCGGACATGTGGGGGGCGGCGAGGGCCCGTATCTTCCCGGTGACCAGGTCCGGCGCCTCCACCGGCGTCATGTGGCCGAGCCCCGGGAGCTCCGTCAGGCCCACGCAGTGCGGCAGTGCGGCGGCCAGCGAGCGGGCGTGCACGGGCGGGGTCAGCCGGTCGGCGGTGCCGACCACGACCTCGACCGGCATCCGCAACTCCCGTACGCCGTCGTCGAGGTCGAGCAGGTCGAGCACCTGGGACCAGGCGTACCGCACCCGGCGCGGGCACGCGTGCACCACGCGCGCGCAGGCGTCGACCATGTGCGGGTCCGAACCGGGGCCCATCGTCGCGTACTTGAGGATCGCGCGGGCCATCGGCGTGACCGGCCCGAGCGGTGCCCGGGAGCCGAGGATCCGCCGGGTCAGCCAGGTCCGTGCCCGGCCTTCCCCGAGCGGCAGCACGGTCGCGGACGCCACCAGCCGGGAACTGCCCGTGCTGCACAGCAGGACGGCCGCCGCGTGTGCGCGCACCGCGGGCCGGGCCGCGGCGGCCATCACCGTCATCCCGCCCATGGAGTGCCCGGCGATCACGGCCTGTTCGCCCGGCGCGAGCGTGGCCTCCAGGACGGCTTCGAGGTCGTCGGCGAGGGCCTCGGTGCCGCACGCCGGGTCGGCCGGGCTGCGGCCGTGGCCGCGCTGGTCGTAGGCGATGACCCGGTGGTCGGCAGCGAGGGCGCGTGTCTGCGCCGCCCAGAAGGCGGTCGAGCAGGCCCAGCCGTGTACGAGGACGACCGCGGGCGCGTTCTCGGGGCCGTGCACTTCGACGTGTATCCGGGCGCCGCCGGTGGCGGTGGCGGTCAGCTCGCGGGCGGGCACGGGCGGGGCGTAGGGCCCGGCGGCGATGTGCAGGAGGCGGCTCACGCGCTCACCTCGGCGTCCGCATCCGCGTCGGCACCCGTGGCCGCCCCCGGGGCCGCGCCCCCGTCCGTCTCCGCGACGGCCGGGCGCAGCACCTGGTACTCCGCGAGGTCCACGCGCCGGGTCGCGCGCCGGAACTCGGCGGTCGTGCCGGGCCAGACGGTGGTGTTGCGACCGCTGGCGTCCAGGTACCAGCTGGTGCAGCCGCCGGTGTTCCACACGGTGCGCTTCATGCGCTCCTGCACCCGGTGGTTCCAGCTGCGCACGGCGGCGGGTCGGGCGTCGAGAGCGACCCTGCCGCCGAGGACGTCGATCTGCCGCAGGTAGTCGGCCAGGTAGTTCAGCTGCGACTCGATCATGAGGATCATCGACGAGTTGCCGAGGCCGGTGTTGGGCCCGATGATCGTCATGAAGTTGGGGAAGCCGGCCGCCGATCCGCCCCGCAGCGACTCCATCCCGCCCTTCCAGGTCTCGGCGAGGGTCCGCCCGTCCGCCCCCACGACCCGCTCGGCGATGGGCATGTCGGTGACGTGGAAACCGGTGCCGAAGATGATCGCGTCGGCCTCGGCCTCGGTGCCGTCGGAGGCGACGAGGGTCGAGCCGCGCACCGCGCCGAGCCCGCTGGCGACGACGTCCACATTGGGCCGGGCGAGCGCCGGGTAGTACGCGCTGGACAGCAGGATCCGCTTGCAGCCGATGCGGTAGTCGGGGGTGAGCCTGGCGCGCAGGGCCGGGTCCTTGATGGCGGCGGCCATGTTGCGCCTGGCGATCCGCTCGACGAAGCCCAGCTCGTCCGGGTGCTTGGTGAAGGCCTGTACCTGGAGTTCCCGGATGCCCCACAGCAGCCCGCGGCGCAGCTTGGTGGTCACGGGCAGTGCCCGGTGCAGGGCGCGTTCGGCGCCGCTGATCGCCCGGTCCATGCGGGGCATCACCCAGGCCGGGGTGCGCTGGAAGAGGGTGAGGCTGCCCACCTTCGGCTGGATGGCCGGCACGATCTGGATGGCGGAGGCGCCGGTGCCGATCACGGCGACGCGCTTGCCGGTGAGGTCGTAGTCGTGGTCCCAGCGGGCCGAGTGGAAGACCTTGCCGGGGAAGGAGTCCAGGCCCGGGATGTCCGGGACCTTGGGGTCGGACAGCGGTCCGGTGGCGGAGACGACGACGTCGGCGGTCAGCCTGCCGCTCGCGGTCTCGATCTCCCACCGCAGCCGCTCGCCGTCCCACGCCATCCGCCGCACCTCCGAGTCGAAGCGGAGGTGGGGGCGCAGCCCGAAGGTGTCGGCCACGTGCTCCAGGTAGGCCCGGATGTGCTCCTGGCCGGAGAAGGCGCGCGGCCAGTCGGGGTTGGGCGCGAAGGAGAAGGAGTACAGGTGGGACGGCACGTCGCAGGCGCACCCGGGGTAGCTGTTGTCCCGCCAGGTGCCGCCGACGCTGCCGGACCTCTCCAGGACGACGAAGTCGGTGATCCCCTCGCGCCGCAGCCGCACCGCGGCCCCCAGCCCGCCGAAGCCGGAACCGACCACCGCCACCCGTACGTGTTCCTGCACCTGCTCGTGCTCGGCCATCCCGAAGCCTCCACGCGTCGCCTCGAACTCCGCCAGTGAACACTGGCGCAATGGGGAGCGTAGAGCAGGCCCGTACTCATGGGTAGGGGTCGGACGGAGGAAAGTTACCGCCGGTACGACTTAGGGTCGGGGCGTGACCGAGAAGCGTGAATACCGCATGGAGGACCTGGCCCGGCTGGCCGGCATCACGGTGCGCACCCTGCGCTTCTACCGCGAACGCAAACTGGTCCCGCCGCCCCGCCGCGAGGGCCGCATCGCCTGGTACGACGACCACCACCTGGCCCGCCTGCGCACCATCGCGGCACTGCTGGAGCGCGGCCACACCCTGAACGGCATCGCGGAACTCGCCGACGCCTTCGACCACGGCCGCGACGTCGCCGACCTGCTGGGCCTGGGCGCACCCACCGAGGAGACACCGGTCCGCCTCACCCCCGAGGAACTCGCCGCCCGTTTCGAGGGCGAGGTCACCCCGGAGAACCTCGCCGCGGCGATGGACCTCGGCTACCTCGGCACCGACGGCGACGAACTCGTCCACATCAGCCAGCGCCTGCTGGAGGTCTCCTCCGCCCTGGTCCGCGAGGGCATCCCGCTCGGCGAGGTCCTCCAGGCCGGCGCCCGCGTCCGCGAACACGCCGACGCCCTCGCCGACCTCTTCACCGGCCTGATCCTGCGTCACGCCCCCGAGCGGGAACTCCACCGCCTGCGCCCGCTGGCCCGCAGCGTGGTGGAGGCGGAACTGTCACTGGCGATGGACCGACGGATCCGGAAACAGACGGATCCGGAAGCGGCCGGACCAGCGGCCGGACCGGGGAGTCAGCAGCCGTAGACCACAGTGACCGGCGCGTGGTCGGACCACCGCTCGGCATGCGTGGCGGCGCGCTCGACCTGGCCCTTGACCGCCTTGGCGGCCAGCCCAGGAGTGGCCAGGTGGTAGTCGATGCGCCATCCTGAGTCGTTGTCGAAGGCCCGCCCCCGGTACGACCACCACGAGTACGGTCCCTCGACGTCCGGGTGCAGGGCGCGCACGACGTCGACGTAGCCGCCCTCGGCCGGGTCGAGGACCCGGCTCAGCCACTCCCGTTCCTCCGGGAGGAAGCCGGAGTTCTTCTTGTTGGCGCGCCAGTTCTTCAGGTCGGCCTCGCGGTGCGCGATGTTCCAGTCACCGCAGACGACGACCTCGCGCCCGTCGGCGGCGGCACGCTCGCGCAGTTCCTTGAGGTAGCCGAGGAACTCGTCCATGAAGCGGACCTTCTCGTCCTGGCGCTCGGTGCCGACCTCGCCGGAGGGCAGGTAGAGGGAGGCGACCGTCACACCGGGCAGATCCGCCTCGACGTACCGGCCACTGGTGTCGAACTCCGTCGAGCCGAAGCCGACCTGGACGCGGTCGGGCTCGCGGCGACTGTAGAGGGAGACGCCGGCGCGGCCCTTGGCGGCGGCGGGGGCGTGCGTCACGTGCCAGCCGTCGGGCGTACGGACGTGCTCCGGCAGCTGCTGGGGCTCGGCCCGCACCTCCTGGAGGCAGAGCACGTCGGCGGAGGTGTCGGCGAGCCACTCCACGAAGCCCTTCTTCGCGGCGGCGCGCAGACCGTTCACATTTGCGGAGGTCACGGTGAGCACCAGGGCACGATACCTGCCACCGGACCGGGGCCCGCCCTGGCGGAGGCCGGGTCAGGGGGCGGGAGGCGTGTCGCCCTCGTCGCCTGCCGTCAGTCCTGCGGGCAGCTCGGGTACGACGTAGGACCCCTTGCCCGACACCGTGTAGATCAGGCCACGCTCGCGGAGTTCCCTCATGGCTCGGCGCACGGTCATGTGCGCGATGCCGTATTCCTCAGCGAGCCGCAGGGACGCCGGGATCATGCGATCAGGCGCGTACTCACCACTGCGAATCCTGGACTCGATCAGGTCGGCGAGCTGCGCATAGAGCGGGCGGCCGGACTCGGGGTCAAGGGGCATACCTCGAACGTATGTAGACGCACCAGGCTCCGCATCACTAGCTCTAGCTACATCTAGATGCATCAAGCTATGTCACGCTACTCTTGTAGCGACGAAAACCCCCGCGACGCGGCGAACGTCCGGGGGCACGGCCGCCAGCTACACAGGAGCTGACAGCAGTGAGCATTATCCACGCGTTCCTTCTTCGGGCACTGAACCTGCTTCTGCCCGCCACCGGGCAGCGACGGGCGAACGCCCGAACCGTCACCCCGCGCACCGACGACACCCGTACCGCCGCAGCCCGCCTCCCGCTCCCCCGCTCCCCGTACGGCGCGGACACCCCTCTCGACGGTGCGGCGGCAGCCCTCGTACGCCCCTACGCCACCGCCTGCGAGCACACACGCGAACGTGCCCGCCGGCGTCGCCGCCGACTCACTCTGGTCGCCGCCGCCGACTTCGGTCTCGACCTGGACCGGCACGTGATCGGCGCGAAGAGGGCCGCCTGATGCGCACGTCACCCGAGCGCACCGGGCTCGACACCGCACGGTCCACCGAGGCGGGCCCCGCGTGAACGCCGGCACCCCGCCGGAACCGGGCAGGTCCCGCCTGACGATCAGCACCTACCGCGTCACCCCGGAGGGAGGCGAGAGCGGCCGGACCAGGGAACGCACCTACACCGGTGGCGGCGACCCCGACTGGATCCCCGACTCCCTGACATGGCCGCCCTGCCGCTGCCCGCTCTGCCGGAGCCGCGGCAAGCGGTAGCCCCGGTACCGCGCCCGTCGCAGCGGGCGCCGGGCGCGGTACCGGCACACTGGACGATGCCCCGCTCCAGAGAGCGCATCTATTTACGGTAGGAAGCATGAACATACGCCGGGTCCCCTTCGACCACCCCGACGCCGTGAAGCTGAACCACGAGGTCCAGGCCGAGTACGACGCCCGCTACGGCGACGGCGGCGACGCCACGCACCTGGCCCCCTCCGACTTCGCGCCGCCGAACGGCCTGTACCTGATCGCGTACGACGAGAACGACGTCCCGGTCGCCTCCGGCGGCTGGCGCAGCCAGGACACCAACGACGAGGGCAACCTCGACGGGGACGCCGAGCTCAAGCGGATGTTCGTGATCGAGCAGGTGCGCGGCCGCGGGCTGGCCCGCCGCATCCTGGCCGCCCTGGAGGAGGACGCCCGCCTGGCCGGCCGGACCCGGATGGTCCTGGAGACCGGCACCAAGCAGCCGGAGGCCGTGGCCCTGTACACCTCCAGCGGCTACGAGCCGTGCGGGAAGTTCGGCTACTACCGCTTCCACGAGGAGAGCCTCTGCTACGCGAAGGCCCTCCAGGTGCCGTAGGCGTCCGTGGGCCCCCGTAGGCACACATGACGATCCGAGCAGGCACCCGCGGACACGGCTGCGGCTCGGCGGGCGGCGACGGGCCCCGTAGGCGGCGAGACGTCCACGGGGCCCGGTCAACCGTCTGGATCCGGTGACCACTTCCTGGAAGGACGCGTCACCGCTGCTTGGAGGTCCACGGCCACGAACCGAGCGGCCGGGTGTGCGGCCCTGTGAGACCAACGCCCTGGTTCAGGCGAGCAGGCGCGTTGAACGCCCCCCGAAACGACGAAGATCCCGTCCGATCCTGCGATCGGACGGGATCCCGTCATCGTTCCTGAGCTGACTCAAGAACAGTGTGCGTGGACCTGTGGGGATTTGAACCCCAGACCCCCTCGATGCGAACGAGGTGCGCTACCAGACTGCGCCACAGGCCCTTGCAACGAGTGAAACTCTAGCACCCCGACCGGCCTGCTCAAAAATCGCTTCCGGGACCCGCGAGGGGCAGCCGAGGCGGAACGCCCCTGGCGGGGGCCGCCGGGGGCGCCGCGGGCTACTCGTTGGCCGCGCGGGGACGGTCCCCGTCCTCGTACTGGTCGAAGAGCGGTGTCCGGCCGCGCTCCCGGGCCCGACGGGCGGACGCGGCGCGGCGGGCGCCACTACGGGCCGGGGTCTCCGGCCGGTCCTCGGTGTGGGGAGCCGGGCGGTCCGGGCCGGGCTCGGCCGCCGCGGCCTCCTCGTCGGCGACGGCACTGGAGCGTGCCGAACTCCACGCGTCCGGTGCCGCGAGGTCCACGTCGGGCGTGGCGCGGGGGGCGACCGGTGCGGTCACGTAGGTGGGCAGGGGCACCGGCACCGGGTCCCAGCTGTCGCCCTGCGGCCGCCGCTGGCGTTCGCGCTGCTGGTCGACCCACTCGGCGTGGTCGGTCTGCTCCACCAGCGCACGCCGGTCCGCGGCGAGCGCCGACAGGCCGGCGTCCGGTTCCGCGTCGGGCCCGTCGTCCAGCTCCTCGACGTCCGGCTCGCCCATGCTGTCGGTGGGCTCGGCGGGCACGCGCCGGCGCGGCCTGCGGTCGCCGTCGCGCAACCGCTGTGCGGCGATCTCGGCCTGACGCCGGTCCATCTGGAAGGCGAACCGGTGGCGTTCCTGCGAACGCAGATAGGCGATGTAGGCGCTGAGCAGCACCGCGGGCACCCCGGGCGCCCACAGGAAGGCGAGCCCGCCGACCGCCGCGACGACCGAGCCGAGCGTGAAGGCCAGGAACAGCACCACGGTCGTGCGCCGGCGACGCGCGAGCACCTTGGTCCGCCGGGCGCGGGCCGCCGCCGCCGGTGAGACGGGTGCGCGCCGGGCCCGCGGCACGCGGTTGCGCGCCGCCGCACCGGAGTCGGGGGACCGCCCGGAGTCGGCGACCTGCCCGGAGTCGGGAAGCTGCCCGGAGTCGGCGACCTGTCCGGGTCTGGGGCCGTGCGGGCGTCCTTCCGCCTCCTGGCCCGCCGGTTCGGGCCGCTCCGCAGGCTGCTGCGGTGCGGCGGGCCGGGTGTGCCGTCGGGTTCTGGCCACGGCGAAGGCCCGGACGTCCACCGAGTCGGTGACGGCGTCCGGGACGTCGGCGTCGGGCTCCGCCTCCTCGGCGGAGCGCGACCGCAGGTCCTTGGCGTACCGGCGCTCCATGCCCGCCCGTCCGGACAGCAGCCGGATGGCGGTACTGAAGCGTTCCGTCGGACGGGCCTCGTTCAGCTCGTCCTGCCTACGGAGCCACATCGGCACCAAGTAGGCGGCCCAGGCCCCGACGATGACTGCGTAGATGAGGCCGCTGCTGCTCACGCCTCACACGGTAGAGGGGTTTGCGTGGGGCCATCCGCCAATTGAGCCGGTGTGTCGCACGATCTGGCTGATATTTCGAACTTTTTTTGCGACCGATGCGATCAGCCGACTGTCAGGGTGCGAAATTATCCGTTCCAGATGGTCACGGCCCGACCATTTCGAACGTTTATTCAATTTCCGGAGTTGGGGGTACTCCGGTCCCGTGACCGGCGCCAGCGGCGCAGCAGCCCCTCCGGGACCTCTTCCGCGGTGAGCGCGAAGACGAGATGGTCGCGCCAGGCTCCGTCGATGTGGAGATAACGCGGCCGGAGCCCCTCCTCGCGGAATCCGAGTTTTTCCACGACCCGGCGGCTGGGCGCGTTCTCGGGGCGAATGCAGACCTCGACGCGATGCAGACCGACGGTGCGGAAACAGTGGTCCACCACCATCGCCACGGCCGTCGGCATCACCCCGCGGCCCGCCACCGCCTCGTCCACCCAGTAGCCGACGTGCCCGGAGCACATCGAGCCCCAGGTGATGCCGGCCACCGTCAACTGCCCGACCAGCCGCCCCTGGTGCTCGATGACGAACGGCAGCATCCGGCCCGCGTTCGCCTCCGACCTGAGGTGCCGCACCATCTGGCGGTAGGTCGGCCGGTGCGCGAGCGGGCCGCCGGGCGCGGGCGGCGGAATGGTCGCCTCCCACGGTCGCAGCCAGTCGCGGTTGCGCCGGTTGACCTCGCGCCAGGCCCGCTGGTCGCGCAGCTTTATCGGCCTGAGGACGATGTCGCCGTCCACCAGCTCCACGGGCCAGGCCGGGCTGTTCAGCTCGCACCCCCACCGCTGGCGGGCCGGGGGTGGTCACCGCCGCGGAGCTGGTCCACGGCGTGCGTCAGCAGCGGCTCCAGCACGGCGAGGCCGTCCTTCACGCCGCCGGAGGATCCCGGCAGGTTGACGATCAGCGTGCCGCCCGCCACGCCCGCCAGCCCCCGGGAGAGCACCGCGGTCGGCACCTTGTCCCGGCCGTGGGCCCGGACGGCCTCCGCGATGCCCGGAACCTCGTAGTCGATCACCGCCCGTGTCGCCTCGGGGGTGCGGTCGGTGGGCGAGACGCCGGTGCCGCCGGTGGTGACGATCACGTCGTAGCCCGCTTCGGCGCCTGCTCGCAGGGCGGCCTCGACGGGGTCGCCGTCGGGCACGACCAGGGGGCCGTCGACGGCGAAGCCGAAGCGGCGCAGGCCCTCGGCGACCAGGGGGCCGCCCTTGTCCTCGTAGACCCCGGCGGCGGCCCGGTTGGAGGCGGTGACCACCAGGGCGCCGTACGGCGCGAGAAGAGCCTTCCCGTCCGGTGCGTCCGGCGCGTCCGCTGTCACGACCGGCTCCAGTCGCCCGACTTGCCGCCCGTCTTCTCCTCCACACGCACGTCCGTGATGACCGCTCCCTTGTCGACCGCCTTGACCATGTCGATCACGGTGAGCGCGGCGACGGAGACCGCGGTGAGCGCCTCCATCTCGACGCCCGTGCGGTCCGTCGTCCGCACCGTGGCCGTGATCTCCACGGCGTCGTCCGCGACCGACAGGTCCAGTTTCACACCGGAGACCGACAACGGATGGCACAACGGGATCAGATCGGGGGTGCGTTTGGCACCCATGATGCCCGCAATGCGCGCGGTGGCGAGGGCGTCGCCCTTGGGGACCCCCTCGCCGCGCAGCAGCTCGACCACACGGGGGGCGACGAGGACCCGTCCGCTCGCGCGCGCGGTGCGCGCGGTCACGTCCTTGCCGGACACGTCGACCATGCGGGCGGCGCCCGCCTCGTCGATGTGCGTCAGCCGGTCCTGCGGGTCGTGCCCGTCCTGGCCGCTGTGCGGGGATGTCTCCTGCGTACTCATGCTCGTGTGGGCTCCCGGTCCGGGCCCGGCGCGGTGCGGCGCGTGGGCCTGCTGTGCGCGACACGGTACCGCCAACCAGGAGGGGTCAGCCGAGCAGGACCACCTCGACCTGGGCGCCGGGCTCGACGGACTCGGTGTCCTCGGGGACGACGATCAGCGCGTCGGCGTGCGCGAGGGCGGCCACGAGGTGGGAGCCGGAGCCGCCGACCGCGGTCACCGTGCCATCGGAGTAGGCACCGCGCAGGAACTGCCGGCGCCCCTTCGGCGAGGTCAGCGCCTCGTCCGCGGCCAGGGTCGCGGTGGTCGTCGGGCGGTGGACGTCGGTGAGGCCCATGAGGGTGCGGATCGCGGGGCGGACGAACAGCTCGAAGGAGACGTACGACGACACCGGGTTGCCGGGCAGGGCGAGGAGCGGGGTGTGGTCGGGGCCGACGGAGCCGAAGCCCTGGGGCTTGCCGGGCTGCATGGCGAGCTTGCGGAAGTCCACGCCGCCGCCGGGCTCGTCCTCGTCGGCCACGTGCGCCAGCGCCTCCTTGACCACGTCGTACGCTCCGACGCTCACCCCGCCGGTGGTGACCATCAGGTCGGCGCGGACCAGCTGGTCCTCGATCGTGGACCGCAGGGTCTCGGCGTCGTCGGCGACGGCGCCCACGCGGTAGGCGATGGCACCGGCGTCGCGGGCGGCGGCGGTGAGGGCGAAGCTGTTGGAGTCGTAGATCTGACCGGGCGCCAGTTCCTCGTCGGGCTGGACGAGTTCGCTGCCGGTGGAGAGCACCACCACGCGCGGACGCGGGCGTACGCGGACCCTGCCCCGGCCGATCGCGGCGAGCAGGGCGATCTGCGGCGGACCGAGGACCGTGCCGGCCGTCAGGGCGCGGTCGCCCGCCCTGACGTCGCTGCCCTCCGCGCGGACGTGCGCGCGTGCCCCGGCCGGGCGGTACACGTACACCTGGCCCTCCGCCCCCTCGGGCGCCAGGCTGCGGGCCCGCATTCCGGACACCGGGCCCTCACCGAGCCCGCCGTCGGTCCACTCGACGGGGACGACGGTCTCCGCGCCGGGCGGGAGCGGGGCGCCCGTCATGATGCGGGCGGCCTGCCCCGGGCCGACGGACGGCGGGTCGATCCGGCCGGCGGCGACGTCCCCGACGACCTCGAGGACGGCGGGGAACTCCTCGCTGGCGCCCGCGACATCGGCGACCCGCACCGCGTACCCGTCCATGGAGCTGTTGTCGAACGGCGGCAGGGGCAACGGCACCGTGATGTCGTCGACCAGGACGCAGCCCTGGGCGTCGAGCAGGTTCAGCTCGATGGGTTCCAGGGGCCGGACGGTGGCGAGGATGTCGTCCAGGTGGTCCTGCACCGACCACAGCCGGTCGGGACCGAAGTCCGCGGCGGCGTGGTCGTGGCCGGTGTCACGGTGCGTGGCGCTGCTCAACGTCCTTACATCTCCTCGGCTACGTAACTGCGAAGCCAGGTCCGGAAGTCCGGGCCCAGGTCCTCACGTTCGCACGCGAGCCGGACGATGGCACGCAAATAGTCGCCGCGGTCACCGGTGTCATAGCGGCGGCCCTTGAAGACGACGCCGTGCACCGGACCGCCTACCGTCTCGTCCTCGGCGAGCTGCTGGAGGGCGTCGGTCAGCTGGATCTCGCCGCCGCGGCCCGGCTCGGTCGTGCGGAGTATGTCGAAGATGTGCGGGTCGAGGACGTAGCGGCCGATGATGGCGTAGTTGGAGGGGGCGTCGGCCGGGTCGGGCTTCTCGACCAGCCCGCCGACCTTGACGACGTCGCCGTCCTCGGTCGCCTCCACGGCCGCGCAGCCGTAGAGGTGGATCTGCTCGGGCGCGACCTCCATGAGGGCGATGACACTGCCGCCGTACTGCTCCTGGACCTCGACCATGCGCTGCAGCAGCGGGTCGCGCGGGTCGATCAGGTCGTCGCCGAGCAGGACCGCGAAGGGCTCGTCGCCGACGTGCGGCGCGGCGCACAGCACGGCGTGACCGAGGCCCTTGGGGTCGCCCTGGCGGACGTAGTGGATCATGGCGAGGTCGCTGGACTCCTGGACCTTGGCCAGCCGGCTCGCGTCCCCCTTCTTCTGGAGGGCGGACTCCAGTTCGTAGTTGCGGTCGAAGTGGTCCTCCAGGGGACGCTTGTTGCGTCCGGTGACCATGAGGACGTCGCCGAGGCCCGCGGTCACGGCCTCTTCGACCACGTACTGGATCGCCGGCTTGTCGACGACCGGCAGCATCTCCTTGGGAGTGGCTTTGGTGGCCGGCAGGAACCGGGTACCGAGCCCGGCTGCGGGGATGACAGCCTTGCTGATCCTGGGGTGGGACTGAGTCATGCGCGCCACCATATCCGGTGCCAATGGGGAGAATCTGTGATCCCGGATCATCGGCGCTCATATGAGCACACTAGAGCGGTACGGGAGCGACCATTGAGTCACATCGGACCTGCGGCCGGTCCTGACAAGCGGACGTTGCGTCGCGAGATCCTCGCGGCGAGGAACCGTCTGACGTCGGAGGACGTACGGAAAGCGGCGGATGCGCTGGCCGAACGCGCACTCGGGATGCCGGAGGTCGCGCGGGCGCACGCCGTGGCGGCATACGTCTCCGTGGGCGCCGAGCCGGGCACCCTCGCGCTGCTGGACGCGCTGCGCGCGCGGGGCGTGCGCGTCCTGCTGCCGGCGCTGTTGCCGGACAACGACCTGGACTGGGGCGAGTACACCGGAGAGGGCTCCCTGGTGCGCGTGCGGCACGGCGGGCGGATGGCCCTGTCCGAGCCCGCCGGTCAGCGCCTGGGACCGGACGCGGTGGCGGACGCCGACGTGGTGCTGCTGCCGGGCCTGGCCGTCGACGGGCGCGGCATGCGGCTGGGGCGCGGCGGCGGATCGTACGACCGGGTGCTCGCCCGCCTGGAGCGTGCGGGCGCGTGTCCCGCGCTGCTGGTGCTGCTGTACGGCTCCGAGGTCGTCTCCCACGTCCCCGAAGAGCCGCACGACCGGCCGGTGGACGCGGTGGTCACACCGTCGGGAGTGCGCAGGTTCACGTGAAGCGGCTCTTCGGACGCGCGTGGGCCGCTTCCCACGCGCGTGTGGGAAGCGGCTCCCCAAGCGCGTCCGAAGACGTGAGAGCGGCCCCCTACGCGCGCGTAGGGGGCCGCTCTCACGTCGGATCAGCCGCGGCTACGGCTTCAGCACCAGCGTGTCGCTCGTACTCTCGTCGACCGCCTTCTTCGAGAAGGCCCAGGGCAGCAGCTCCCCGTCGGCCCACTTGTCCGTCTGGTCGGTGTAGTGGGCGCTGTAGGCGTGTCCGGAGGCGCCGGTGAGGTTGATCCACCGCGACTTGTCGAGGTCGCCGAGGTTGACCACCATCCGCATGGACGGCACCCACACCACCCCGTAGCCGCCGGCCGCGTTCCACCCGGCGGCGTTGACCGCCGCCTCGCCGCCGCTGAGCTTCCACGGGCCGCGGTTGAGGGCGTACTTCAGGAAGCCGGGGCCCTCGGTGCCCAGGGTCTGGTTCTTCAGGAACAGGCGGTGCAGCCGGCCCCAGTTCCAGGTGTCGATGTCCTTGCCGAGCTTGGCGGTCAGCTCCCAGCGGGCGTCGACCATGGCGCGCTTGAACAGGTCGTCACGGTTGTCGGCGGCCTTGCGGGTGCCGGAGGCGGGCGTCTTCCACCAGTCGCTCTCGGGCTTGTCCATCAGGGTGCGGACGACCTCGAACCAGCGGTCGCCGCCGTCCGGCTGCGCCTGGCCGGCGTCGCGCTGGCCGCACTCGTAGACCTTGTTCGTCTCGTCCGCGGGGCCGGTGGTGTTGACCGGGTCGACCCACAGGCACTGTCCCTCGACCCGCAGCTCCTTGGGCAGCTTGTTGCCGAAGGCCAGCTTGAGGACGTTGCGCCAGACGGCGTTGAAGTACGCGGCGGCCGCCGAGTCGGCGTCCTGGGTGTAGTCCCAGCCCTCCAGCAGCTTCTGCGCCTCGCGGACGTCCTTGTCCTCGACGTCGATCTTCAGCAGCTGGGGCACGAGCAGCTTGGCCATCTCGCTGCTGTTGTCCAGCTGCATCTGGCGCATGTCGTCGGTGGAGATCTTGCCGCCGTCCTTGATCTTCTGCTCGATCAGGGAGGTGATCCGCTGGCTGCGGGTGCCGTAGCCCCAGTCCGTGGTCAGCGTGTACGGGTAGTCGTCCTCGTCGACGACGGCCTGGTTGGCGGTCACGATGTACCCGCGCTCCGGGTCGTACTCGTACGGCAGCTCGTCCGGGTCGATGTACTCGCCGCTCCAGCGGTAGTCGGAGTCCCAGCCCGGCGCCGGGACCGAGCCGTCGTGGCCCTTGGCGCGCACCGGGATCCTGCCGGGCAGCGTGTAGCCGATGTGCTCGCTGTCGGCGTAGACCAGGTTCTGCGAGGGCACGTCGAAGAGTGCGGCGGCCTCGCGGAACTCGTCCCAGTTCTTCGCCCGGTCCATCGCGAAGACGGCGTCCATGGTGGTGCCCGCCTCCAACGCGGTCCAGCGCAGTGCGACGCCGTAGCCGTCGCCGCGGTCGGGGGCGGCGGTGTCGACGGTGGCCTTCTTGCCGGTCTTCACCAGCTCGTCGTCGCGGTCGGAGAGCAGGGGGCCGTTGTTGGTCTCCCGGACGACGATCTTCTTCGAGTCGCCGCCGGCGACCTTGATGATCTCCTCGCGCGTCTCGAAGGGGACCACCTTGCCGTCGTACTGGTAGCCCGCGCCGGTGATCTTCTCCAGGTAGAGGTCGGTGACGTCGGCACCGGAGTTGGTCAGGCCCCAGGCGATGTCCTGGTTGTGGCCGATTATCACGCCCGGCATGCCCGCGAAGGTGTAACCGGCGACGTCGTACTGGCACTTCGCGGAGACGGTGCGGCAGTGCAGGCCCATCTGGTACCAGACGGACGGCAGGGACGGCGACAGGTGCGGGTCGTTGGCCAGCAGCGGCTTGCCGGTGATGGTGTGCTCGCCGGAGACGACCCAGGAGTTGGAGCCGATGCCGTTGCCGTTCACGCCGACGGCGGTGGGCAGGTCGTCCAGGGCGTCCTGGAGGCTCGCCATCTGGCTCTGCAGGGCGTTGCCGGAACCGGTCCCCGTTCCGGAACCGGTGCCCGTGCCCGAACCGGTCCCCGTGCCCGTGCCGGTCCCCGTACCGGTGTCAGTGCCCGTGCCGGATCCGGATCCGGACGAGGAGTCGCCGCCGGACGTGCCGCCGCCGTCGAACGTCTCGGTGAGCTCGTCGTACTGGCCCTCCTGGACGATCGCCTTGTTCCGGTCGTACGGATACGCCGGGTACAGGTCGGCGATCTGCTTGGGGCCGAGGCGGCTGGTCATCAGGGCGCGGTCGACCTCGTCCTGCATGTTGCCGCGCAGGTCCCAGGCCATCGCCTTCAGCCAGGCGACCGAGTCGACCGGGGTCCACTCCTGCGGCTTGTAGTCGTTGGTGAACCCGAGGGCCGCGTACTCCAGGGAGATGTCCTTGCCCTCCTTGCCCTGGAGATAGGCGTTGACTCCCTTGGCGTAGGCCTGGAGGTACTTCTTCGTGGAGTCCGACAGCTTTTCGTCGTACTCCTTCTGCGCCACCCGGTGCCAGCCCATGGTGCGCAGGAACTCGTCGTTGTCGACCTGCCCCTTGCCGAACATCTCCGACAGGCGGCCCGAGGTCATGTGCCGGCGCACGTCCATCTCGTAGAACCGGTCCTGCGCCTGGACGAATCCCTGCGCCATGAACAGGTCCTCGTCGGTGGAGGCGTAGATCTGCGGGATGCCGTAGCCGTCGCGCTGGACGTCGACCGGCCCCGACAGGCCCTCCAGCGTGATGGACCCCTTGGTCTGCGGAAAGGACGCCCGGACGGTGCTGACGGACCAGTACGCCCCGTAGACGAGGCCGCCGATGACGGCCAGGACCAGCACGAGGACGAGCAGGCGCGCTTTGCGCCCCTTCTTCCTGCCGGACTTGCCGGGCTGCTGACCCGTAGAGGCGGTGTTGGTGGGGGGCATCGCTGTCCTTGCTGTCCTAACACGAGCGGCAGGGGCGGGCTGTGCTTTGTACTGAACGCTGGAGCAACTGTAGGCGCAGGGCCCACTCCCCCTTGACGCGGAGTCGGGTAGCGGCGCGCACGAGCGTTCGATCTTGCCAAGGAGAGCGTCAAGAAAGCGTCAAGAGTTAGGTAAGGTAACGAAGTAGTTGTCCACAGAGCACTGCGGTCTCGTGTGCCATGGGGGTGCGCTCCCGTGCGCCGTCGGACGGGCTCGTCCGCACCGTGGTCCGTTCGGTGATCCGTGCTGTGCGCCAGGGAAGGGAACGGCCGCTGACTGTCCACCACCTCAACCAGCTCCTGCTCGTCTGCTCGCTCGTCCTGCTCATCGCCGTCGCGGCGGTCCGGATCTCCTCGCGCAGCGGGCTCCCCAGCCTGCTCGTCTACCTGGCCATCGGCGTCGCCATGGGCCAGGACGGCATCGGCGACATCCACTTCGACAACGCCGAACTGGTCCAGGTCATCGGGTACGCGGCCCTGGTCGTGATCCTGGCCGAAGGCGGTCTCGGAACGAAGTGGAAGGAGGCGAAACCGGCCCTGCCGGCCGCCTCCGCGCTGGCACTGGCCGGAGTCGCGGTGAGCGTCGGCGTGACCGCGGCGGGCGCGCACTACCTGACCGGGCTGGAGTGGCGGCAGGCACTGATCGTCGGCGCGGTGGTCTCCTCCACGGACGCGGCGGCCGTCTTCTCGGTCCTGCGCAGGATCCCGCTGCCCTCGCGCATAACGGGCATCTTGGAGGCCGAGTCCGGCTTCAACGACGCCCCGGTGGTCATCCTCGTGGTCGCCTTCTCCACGGCCGGCCCAATCGAACACTGGTACGTGCTGCTGGGCGAGATCGCCCTGGAACTGGCCATCGGCGCGGCCATC
The DNA here is from genome assembly GCF_049974565.1 of Streptomyces sp. WG5. Lineage (NCBI taxonomy): Bacteria > Bacillati > Actinomycetota > Actinomycetes > Kitasatosporales > Streptomycetaceae > Streptomyces > Streptomyces sp. WG5. Next base: position 195,011 of record NZ_JBNGGC010000015.1, read on the forward strand.
GGACTCGCGGTCGGCTGGCTGGGGTCGTGGGGACTGCGGCACGTGGCGCTGCCCGCCTCCGGCCTCTACCCCATCGCCGTCATGTCGATCGCCGTCGCGGCCTACGCGGCCGGTGCCATGGCCCACGGCAGCGGATTCCTCGCCGTCTACCTCGCCTCGATGGTCATGGGCAACGCCCGGCTGCCGCACTGGCCCGCCACCCGCGGGTTCGCCGACGGGCTCGGCTGGCTCGCCCAGATCGGCATGTTCGTCCTGCTCGGCCTGCTGGTCACCCCGCACGAACTGGGCGACGACATCCTGCCCGCCCTGGTCATCGGACTGGTGCTCACCATGGTCGCGCGCCCGCTGAGCGTCGTCCTGTGCCTGGTGCCCTTCCGGGTGCCGTGGCAGGAGCAGACCCTCATGTCCTGGGCCGGGCTGCGCGGCGCGGTGCCCATCATCCTGGCGACGATCCCCATGGTGGAGGGCGTCACGGGCAGCCGCCGGATCTTCAACATCGTCTTCGTCCTGGTCGTCGTCTACACCCTGATCCAGGGCCCGACGCTGCCCTGGCTGGCCCGCAAGCTGCGCCTGGGCAAGGGCGACGAGGCCGCCGACCTCGGCATCGAGTCGGCGCCCCTGGAGCGGCTGCGCGGGCACCTGCTGTCCGTCACGGTTCCCGAGGGCTCGAAGATGCACGGCGTCGAGGTCAGCGAGCTGCGGCTGCCGACCGGGGCCGCCGTCACGCTGGTCGTCCGCGACGGGACGTCGTTCGTTCCGCTGCCGACGACCGGTCTGCGGCGCGGGGACGAACTCCTCGTGGTCGCCACCGACCCCGTCCGGGACGCCGCCGAGGCGCGGCTGCGCGCGGTCGGCCACGGCGGCAAGCTGGCCGGCTGGCTGGGCACGGGCGACACGGGCGGGCACCGCGGGTGACCGCGACGAACGCGAGTGGGGGGCGCGAAGGTGCGCGCTTTCACAGGTTGCGCCCCTCGTGATCCCTGTACGATGAACGCGGCACCTGATCGAACCAACTCTGCCTGACGCAGAGCTGGCGCGACCGTATGGCGGCCGGCACGCCCCCTCCCCGACCGGGCCCCGGCATCTACCGCAGTCCGCGCAAGAGGACAGCTCTCGGCGCTCCCGCACGGCGACAGCCGTACGGCGGACCGCGCTACCAGGCGGCAGAAAGGCACGGGCCGTGGCATCCACGGTCACCCCGTCGGAGAAGTCGCCGGAGGGGAAGCAGCACACCGCACCCGACTCCGCCCGCCCCGGATACGGACAGCTGCTGCGCACCCGCGGCGCCTGGACGTTCCTGCTCCCCGGCTTCGCGGCACGCCAGCCGTTCGCCATGCTGACGCTCTCCATCGTGCTGCTCGTGCAGCACACCACCGGCTCCTACGGCGTCGCCGGCGCCGTCGCGGCCGTCACCGGCGTCGCCATGGCCCTGTTCGCCCCCTACAGCGGCCGGCTCGCCGACCGCTACGGGCAGCGCGCCGTCCTGCTCCCCGGCGTACTCGTCCACACGGTGGCCGGTCTGACCCTGACCGCCCTCGCCCTCGCGGACGCACCCCTGTGGGCGCTGTTCGCGGCGGCCGTGCCCACCGGCGCCTCGGTGCCGCAGGTGGGGCCCATGGTGCGGGCCCGCTGGGGCGTGAAGCTCAAGGACTCCCCGCTGCTGACCACGGCGGCCGCCTTCGAGTCCGTCACGGACGAGCTGACCTTCGTCCTCGGCCCGCTGGTGGCGACCGCCCTGTGCACGGCCGTGGACCCGGCCGCGGGCCTGGTCACGGAGGCGGCACTCACCCTGGTGGGCGGTCTGCTGTTCGCCGCGCAGAAGAGCACCCAGCCGGCGGTCGGTCGCACCGACGACGGCCACGCGCGCGTGGAGCACGCTCCGGCCCTGCGCATCCCCGGGGTGCGGGTCCTGATCGTGGTCTTCCTGGGCATCGGTTCCGTCTTCGGCGGCATGCAGGTCTCGCTGGCCGCGTTCACCGAGTCGATCGGCGAGCCGGGACTGAACGGCGTCCTGTACGGCATCTTCGCCGCCGGCAACATGCTCTCCGGCCTGGCCTGCGGCGCGATCGCCTGGAAGGTGGCCCCGCACCGCCGCCTCCTGGTCGGCTACGCCGCCCTCGCGCTGACCGCGTCCGGCCTGTGGGCCGCGCACTCGGTGGTCGTACTGGCGGGCCTCGGCCTGCTCGTGGGCATGTGCATCGCGCCCGCCATCGTCACCGGCTACACACTGGTCGAGGGCCTCGTCCCGGCCGGCGCCCGCACCGAGGCCTTCACCTGGCTGACCGGCGCCGTGGCACTCGGCCAGGCGGCAGCCGTGACCGTCTCCGGACAGCTGGAGGACCGGCTCTGGGACGGCGCCGGGTTCCTGGTGCCGATGGGCGGCACGGTGCTCGCCCTGGCGACACTGGTGGCACTGCGCTCGCGACTGGTACCCCACCCCCAGGGGCGTACGGTCGCGCGTGGCGTCGGTCACCGCGAGCACGCCGCAGTGGACTGATCCCGGGGAATGCGTCACTATGGACCGTCGTTAGCACTCATCGAGTGAGAGTGCCAGGAGGAAGACAGTGCCGACGTACCAGTACCAGTGCACCGCATGCGGCGAGGGCCTCGAGGCGGTGCAGAAGTTCACCGACGACGCCCTCACGGAGTGCCCGAGCTGCCAGGGCCGCCTGAAGAAGGTGTTCTCGGCGGTCGGCATCGTCTTCAAGGGATCCGGCTTCTACCGCAACGACAGCCGCGGCAGCTCGTCCAGCAGCTCGCCGGCGAAGTCGGCGTCCTCGTCCTCCTCGTCGACGTCCTCCTCGACGTCTTCTTCCTCTTCGTCGTCCTCGGACTCGGGCTCGTCGTCTTCGTCGTCTTCGTCGTCTTCGTCGTCGAGCTCCGGCAGCACCGCGTCGAGCACCACCGCCGCGTAAGGCCGCCTCGTGCCCCCGGGCACCGGCCCCCGGGCCACGCCCCGAGCACCGTGGGGCCCCTGGAGGCGCGGCCCCGCTGTCGCCCGGTAGGGCTTCGCGTGCCGTGGCCCTGTGGGGCGGCTCTTCCTGCAGGACCCTGTCGTCGCCCGACGACGGGGTCCTCCGCGTTTCACGGGGCGACTAGGGTGCGGGCATGGCGAACAAGGCGAATGCCGAGATCGGTGTGATCGGCGGCTCCGGTTTCTACTCGTTCCTCGACGACGTGACCGAGGTCCAGGTGGACACCCCGTACGGGCCGCCCAGCGACTCGCTCTTCCTCGGCGAGGTCGCCGGCCGGCGGGTCGCCTTCCTCCCCCGGCACGGACGCGGCCACCATCTGCCGCCGCACCGGATCAACTACCGGGCCAACCTGTGGGCGCTGCGCTCGGTCGGCGTGCGCCAGGTCCTCGGCCCGTGCGCGGTCGGCGGGCTGCGCCCCGAGTACGGGCCGGGCACCCTGCTGGTGCCGGACCAGTTCGTCGACCGCACGAAGTCCCGGCCGTCGACGTACTTCGACGGGATGCCGATGCCCGACGGCACGGTGCCCCACGTGGTGCACGTGTCGCTGGCCGACCCGTACTGCCCCACCGGACGGGCCGCCGCGCTGGAGGCGGCCCGGGGCCGGGACTGGGAACCGGTGGACGGCGGCACCCTGGTCGTGGTCGAGGGGCCGCGTTTCGGGACCCGCGCGGAGTCCTCGTGGCACCGGGCGCAGGGCTGGTCGGTGGTGGGCATGACCGGCCACCCGGAGGCGGCGCTCGCCCGTGAACTGGAGCTCTGCTACACCTCGCTGACTCTCGTCACCGACCTCGACGCCGGCGCGGAGAGCGGCGAGGGCGTCTCGCACGAGGAGGTCCTGCGGGTGTTCGCGGCGAACGTGGACCGGCTGCGGGGCGTCCTGTTCGACGCGGTGGCGGCGCTGCCGGCGGCCGGGGAACGGGACTGCCCGTGCGGGACGGCGCTGGGCGGGATGGACCCGGGGATCGCACTGCCGTAAGGCCGGCGGGCGGGGCGGCGGGTGAGGCGGCGGGCCGGAGGTCGGGCCGATGGGTGGGGCGGCGGGCCGGAAGCCGACCGATGGGTGGGGCGGCAGGCCGGAAGCCGGCCGACGGGTGGGGCGGCAGGCCGGAAGCCGGCCGACGGGTGGGGCGGCAGGCGGGCCGACAGCTGGGCCGACGGGGGTGGGGTGGGACGCGGCGGCGGGCCGGCGGGCGAGGGCGGGTGGGCCGGAACCTCCCGTTCGGGTGGGTGGGTTTTCCACAACCGGCCGGTGATGCACGGGCCCCGGCGGACGACGGCGAGAAGCCTCATCGTGGGAGCGCAGGCCGGTCCCTCGTCTCCTCGTCACAGGTGGTGGTCACCTTGTCCCGTTCCGCCGTTCCCTCCCCGCTTCCGCTGCACGGCGGCGCCCTGCCGCCCCGCGTCCCGCCCTGCACCGAAGCGCCGCCCGCGTGCGAGGTACCGCACTTCGCCCCGGTGCGGGTGCGCGGCGCCCACCGGCAGCTCCACCGGCTCGTACGCCACCGGCGGCGCGCCGTGGCCGCCGGGCTCGCCGTCACCGCGGCGGCGCTGGTGGCGGCGGGCCCGCAACCGGGAGCCGGCGCCTCGGACACCCGGCAGACGCGCGGGCATCCGGTGACCGAGCCGGTACGCGAGCGGCACGGCACCGGCACACGGCCGGTGGCGGCACCGGTGCGGATCGCCGACGCGGCCACGGTGCGGCTGCTCAGCCCCGGCGACCGGGTCGACATCGTCGCGGCCGGGGACGGCGGCACGGGCGACGCCTCCGTGATCGCTCGCGGAGTGCGGGTGACGAAGGTGCCTGAGCCGGTGGGCGGGACGACCGCTGCGGACGGGGCGCTGGTCGTGGTCTCCGTGCCGCGCGCCACCGCGCACCGGCTGGCCGGCGCCGGGGCCACAACGCGGCTGGCGGTGACACTGTGCTGAGTACCGCCCTCACGCGTCGGCCGGCGTCAAGTCCCTCGATCGAGGGGTCTGATTGGACAGGGCGGCCCAGCACTGACGTAAGTTGCGGAGCGTTTTGTTCCACACCCTGTTCGTGCGAGACCCGTGCAGACGAGGAGAGCCCCCGAGGTGAGCGAGAAGAACGAGCCGAGCGTCTGGCAGGGCTTCAAGGCCTTCCTGATGCGCGGAAACGTCATCGACCTGGCGGTGGCGGTGGTCATCGGCGCCGCCTTCACCAACATCGTCAACTCGGTGGTGAAGGGTGTCATCAACCCCCTGATCGGAGCGTTCGGCACCAAGAGCCTGGACAGCTACAGCTCCTGCCTCAAGGGCCCGTGCACCGGTACCGGCGACAGTGCGACGGGCGTGCGCATCCTCTGGGGCTCGGTGCTGGGAGCCACCCTCACGTTCCTGATCACCGCGGCCGTCGTCTACTTCCTGATGGTCCTGCCCATGGCGAAGTACCTGGCCCGGCAGGAGGCCCGCCGCACGGCGCGGGAGGGCGCGCAGGAGATCGTCGAGGTCTCCGAGCTGGAGGTGCTCAAGGAGATCCGGGACGCGCTGGTCGCGCAGCGCGGTTCGGGTCACGACCGCCCGTAGGACCGTTCGCAGGACCGTTCGCGGGACCCCCGTCGGCCCCGTGGCGGCAGCGCCTCGGCGGCGGGCGGGTGCCCGCGCGGCTCACAGGTGGTGGGGCGGCTTCTCGTCGAGGAAGCGCTTCAGGTCGGCCGCGCCGTCGCCCTCGGGCCGCTCGCCCCATCCGTGGTCGGTGTCGTCCGAGGTCTGCTGGTCCAGGGGGTCGCCGAAGACCAGCGCGGGCCTGGGTACGCGGGGCTCGGGTTCGGGCGCGGTGCTCATGGCTCCAGGGTACGGCCCGCGCCCTGGACGGCGGCCCTCCTGCCCGCCTCGCCCCGGTGCCGGGCCTCCGGAGCGCACCGTCCTCGGTGACCTGACGGTGCCCGTGACGGTTCGCCCTGTCGGGCCGGCCGTGGCCGCCGGACTGACACCGGCCGCGTGCCGGAGCGCGCCGGAGCGCGCCTGATCTGCCCCCGCGCCCCTGCTTTCCGCCGTCGAAAGGCGCCGGTGCCTGCACGAGACTGGCGGCATGACAGGTGACGCATTGACGGACGTGGCCGGCCTCCTGGTGGGGCACGCGACACGCACGGGTGACGGGTGGCTCACGGGCACGACGGTGGTGCTCGCGCCGGAGGGCGGGGCGGTCGCCGCCGTGGACGTGCGGGGCGGCGGCCCCGGCACCAAGGAGACCGACGCGCTCGATCCGCGCAACCTGGTGCAGAAGGTCCAGGCGGTGGTGCTGACCGGCGGCAGCGCGTACGGGCTCGACGCGGCCTCGGGGGTGATGGCCTGGCTGGAGGAGCGGGGGCGTGGGGTGCGCGTCGGCCCGGACCCCACGCACGTGGTGCCGGTGGTGCCCGCGGCCTGCGTCTTCGACCTGGGGCGCGGGGGCGACTTCCGGGCAAGGCCGGACTCGGCCACCGGACGGGCGGCGGCCGAGGCGGCCCACGCGAGCGCGCCGGGTGCGGAGGTGGCCGAGGGGTGCGTCGGGGCGGGTACAGGGGCCGTGGTCGGCACTCTGAAGGGCGGGGTCGGCACCGCGAGCACCGTGCTGGACTCGGGAGTCACGGTGGCGGCGCTGGTGGTGGCCAACGCGGCGGGGTCGGTGACGGACCCGGAAACGGGGGTGCTGTACGGGGAGTTGTTCCGGGGCGGGCGGGTGGAGTACCCGGCGCCGGGGGTCCACGAGGCCGCGGGACGGCGTCTCGCCGAGGTCGCGGCGAGGAACGCGCCGCCACCGCTGAACACCACGCTCGCCGTGGTCGCCACGGACGCGGACCTGTCCAAGGCGCAGGCGCAGAAACTGGCCGGCACGGCGCACGACGGCATCGCGCGGGCGGTACGGCCGGTGCACCTGCTCAGCGACGGGGACACGGTGTTCGCCCTGGCGACCGGGGAGCGCGCGCTCGACGCGGACCAGCCGCTCGCGCTGAACGAGGTGCTGGCGGCCGGCGCCGACGTGGTGACCCGCGCGATCGTGCGCGCCGTCCGCGCCGCCGGCCCGGTGGACGGGCCGGGCGGGGCGTGGCCGGCGTACGAGGAGCTGTACGGACGGCCGTCCGCAGCCGGCTGACCGGGCCCCGGGGCTCCGGCCTCGGGCCTCGGGCCTCGGGCCTCGGGCCTCGGGAACAGGCGATTGTCCTGGTTCTGTCACGTGTCGGCGTTCCGGTCCACCGACGGGAACCTCGTCGGCCGTCGAGCGCCTCTACAGGTCTGAAGCGAACACCGCACCACACCTGAACCTGGAGCAGCCCGTGACAACGCCGAACATATCCACGCGGCGCGTACTGGGGGCCTGTGCCGCCCTGGTGGTCGGCACTCTCACCCTCACCGCCTGCGGCGGAAGCGCCAGCGCCGACGCCGAGAAGGACGGCAAGGGCGGCGACACGGGCTCCGTCAGGACCTCGGTCGCGAAGGTCGTGATCTCGGCGAAGGACGGATCGACGAGCGCCTCGATCAACACGACCGGTGTGAAGGTCAGCGACGGCCGGCTGACCGACGTGAAGATGACCGTGGCGGAGACAGGCGCGGCCGTACCGGGCGCGGTCTCCGCCGACGGCGGCAGCTGGAAGCCGAAGGAGCAGCTGGAGCGGGGCACCAAGTACCGGATCCACGCGACCGCCCAGGACGCCGACGGTCGCACGTCCGCCGCCGACTCGGTGTTCACCACGGTCTCCGCGGCCAACAGCTTCATCGGCACCTACACCCCGGACGGCGGCACCACAGTAGGGGTGGGGATGCCGGTGTCGTTCAAGTTCGACAAGGCGATCAGCGACAAGAAGACCGTGCAGTCGCACATCTCGGTCACCTCCAACAGCGGGCAGGAGGTGGTCGGGCACTGGTTCGGCGACCAGCGGCTCGACTTCCGGCCCGAGGAGTACTGGAAGGCCGGCTCGAAGGTCACCATGAAGATCGACCTGGACGGGGTGGAGGGCGCGAACGGCATCCACGGCGTGCAGAAGAAGACCGTCACCTTCACCGTGGGCCGCGCCCAGGTCTCCACGGTGGACGCGAACACGCAGACCATGACGGTCGTGCGCGACGGCAAGACGCTCAAGTCGGTCCCCATCTCGGCGGGCAGCGCCGAGAACCCGACGTACAACGGGCAGATGGTGATCTCGGAGAAGTCCCTGGAGACCCACATGGACGGCTCGACGGTCGGGTTCGGCGGCGAGTACGACATCCCGGACGTGCCGCACGCGATGCGGCTGAGCCGGTCCGGTACCTTCATCCACGGCAACTACTGGTACAACCCGGGCAATCCGCCCTTCGGTGTGCAGGGCACCAGTCACGGTTGCGTCGGGCTGCGGGACGTCCAGGGCGGGCAGGGCGCCACCGACGGCAAGTGGTTCTACGAGAACTCGCTCGTCGGGGACCTCGTGGTCGTCAAGAACTCCCCGGACGGCACGATCGCGCCGGACAACGGGCTCAACGGCTGGAACATGGCGTGGAGCGAGTGGGTCGCCGGGAGCGCCGTCTGAGCGGCCGAACGTGGCACTGAGCAGCGGGTTTTGACGTTTCGTCGGGTCGCGCGGGAACTTTTCGCGCGGCCCGCGCGTTTTTCGTGCGTACGTTTTCTCGGTTCCCGGACATGATGTCCGACCGAGGGGCTACGGTATGCACCCACAAGGTGACATGCAGCAACGCCGGGAGAAACCTTGAGCGTTCCGTACGAGACGGCAGCGTACGAACCACCCGAGTCGCCCGAGTCTCCGGAGGAGCACCTCATGCGACTGCTCGGTCGCGCACTGAACTCGTTCGAGCTGCCCGACGAGACGATACGACGACTGGACTGCGCGCTGGCGCACGACGGTTCCCTGCACTCCGCGCACCACAGCGCGGGGCTGCACCGCGAGACGTACCGGCACACCTGGCTGCTCGCCGACGGATCGGCGCTCACGCTCTGGGAGCTCGTCCACAACACCGCCCCGGGCAGTGAACCGCAGCACGAGGTGTACGTGGACGAGGAGGAGCTGCGCACCGCCACCGCCCGGCTGGCCCTGCCGCCGGACACCCCCGACTTCGAACTGCCCGTGCAGGTGCAGCTGTCCCCGGCCCCCGCGCCGCGGCACGCCTACGTTCCCGACGCGTCGGCGGACCACGCCCGCCGGCTGCTGCGCCGCGCGGAGAACCCGGACCGGCCCGGCGCCGACGTCGCCGCCCTGCTGACGACGGCGTCCGCGCACCAGATCACCCAGGCCTTCGGCGGCCCCGGCCCCGCGGGCCGCGCCCGGATCGGCTTCTCGCTCTACGAGCACGCGTTCCTGCTGCGTGACGGTGCGGAGGTCTCCCTCTGGGAGGTCGAGCACACGGCCACACCGGACGGGCGGCACATGTGCGAGGTGTACGAGACTGAGGACACCGCCCGCCGCGCGATGGAGCGGCGCGCGGCACAGGTCTCCTAGCCGCCTTCCCGGGAGGACGGCCAGAGGGACGGCCAGGACGACGGTACGAGGATGGCCAGGACAACGGTACGAACGTCTGCGGCGGGGGGGGGGGGCCCCGGCCCCCCCCCCCCCCCCCCCCCCCCCCCCAAGGGGGGACCCCCCCCCCCCCCCCCCCCCCCCCCCCCCGGGGGCAACCCCCACCCGGGGGGCACCGGG